>CAYIHJ010000008.1:0-14976 GCA_964363245.1 Candidatus Woesearchaeota archaeon
GACTAAGATTCTTAGATGATTTAGAATCTTTACTTCTCCATGTATCAAAACCAAAGGGGAATAGGTCTGTAACAAGAATACCGAAAGATATGGAACTTACAAATATTCTCAGAAAAGAAGTTCATGAAGCAAGAAAAAAAGCTCAGAGAATAGAAAAAGCTATTAAATAAAAATGGAAGTAAAAGAATTCGTTAAAACAATTTTGAAGGATGTAAATGAGGCTGTAGATGAATCGGATAACGAGAAGTTTAGAAGTTATCTCAAACAATCTTTAAGTGAAGGCTATATTGAATTTGATTTGGCTGTAGTCTCCAAAAAAGAAGCTTCTGGAAAAGTTGGTGCTGAAGTTTTAGGAATTGGGGGCAAAACAGAAGGAAGTATTTCTAATGAAGCAGTTAATCGCATTAAATTCAAAGTTTATACTTACAAGAAAGGATAGACTTTTTTAACAGAGGCTACTTATTTAACAAAGCCTCCCACACAATAAACCTTTTAAACCATGAGGATTTTTTCTTGTGATGTCAACAGCATTTGTTTATGTAGAAATAGATAACTCCGTAAAGAGTTCTTCTCGTGGTAAGCCTATTTATACTATTCATTATAATGGTAAGCCAGCACATGGCTGTAGTCAATACAATCTCCTGATGAAGATTTTTTCAGAGAAAAATTGAATGATTTAAGGGGTAAGGAAGGTATTACTTTGTTGAGCAGACTCCCTCCTTCTGTAGAATCCTTTGAAGGAACAATAGAACGAACCCCCTATAATTTATCTTCTTTGTTTCAAACTTCTGCTCGTGACAATGGCAATAAAAAGAAAGCTAAAAAATAAGGAGTCATTTCTTGCTATTAAAGAGATCACAGAACAAGAGAGGCTTATTACAATAATCAGCTTAAACCATCTTTGCCCATCTTTCAATTCTTCTTTTGCTTTTTTGGCGATATAAGAGCCCAAAGGAATCCCAAGTAACAGAATTCCAACCCCTATAATTATTTTTAATATTTCTTGCATTATGAAATTTTTTCTAAATTTTATTAGACGAAATCCTAAAGATTTCAGTCTATTTAGCTAAGAATAATCCATTTAAATATTTTAACAAGGAAAATTTGTCAAAAACTCCAATAATCTTTTTATACCCACCAATCTTTTTCCGCATGTATGTATGAAAAATATCTAATTGTTGCAAGCAAAAAAGATAGAGCAGGAATAAATATAACGACGCAGCTTAGTCAATTTAGAGAAAATCCTCTTTTTTCTTCAATGAAAAAATCGCCTTCTTTTGATTTCTATCTTGTTGAAGGTGAAATAATTGAAACTCCAAGCTTGGACCTGACCAAAATAAACCAATATGATTTCATAATTTTTGCTTCAAAGCACAAGTCAGAAAAAGGGGAAAAAGCACTGACAGTTCATTCTCCTGGAAACTTCAGAGATGCAAAGTTTGGAGGAGAAAAAGGAAAAATATGTCCCACCTCCGCAATGTTTCATAAACAGATATTTGAAAGGATGATTAAAAATGCTGAAAAATATCATCTTAGAGATTATGATGTAACAATGGAAGCGACTCATCACGGCCCTTTGATAGAAAAGCCATGCCTTTTTGTTGAAATAGGTTCAACTGAAAACGAGTGGAGAGACAACAAAGCAGGTTTTGTAATTGCCAAGGCGATATCAGAAACAATAGATGAATTCAAACCAAACCCCTATAATGAAGTTGCAATAGCTATAGGAGGACCTCATTACTGTCCAAACTTTAAAAAAATTCAAGAGAGTTCAAATGTTGCTATCTCTCATGTTATCTCTCAATATGTTTTTCCATTAACAGAAGAGATGGTCAAGGAAGCAATAGATAAAACAGAAGAAGAAATTGATTTTGTTCTTCTCGATTGGAAAGGCTTAGGAAATGAAGATCATAGAAAAATAGTCAAAGAAATACTTGACAAGCTTTATTTGAATTCCAAGAAAACAAGTGACATAAAAAAGTAATTTTATAAACCCGACTCCCTTGGGAGGAGTATGTTATTCAGCGTTGATGTTAATTATATTGCTATCTTAGTTGCGGCAGTTACGAACATGATAATTGGTTCTTTATGGTATGGACCACTTTTTGGAAAAACATGGATGAAGCTCTCAAAAATAAGTAAGAAAAAACTTGCAGCAATGAAGAAAAAGAATATGACCAAAACTTATTTCTTTGCGTTTTTGGCTTCTTTGGTAACTGCTTATATTCTTGGAATGCTTATTGAATATACTGGAGCAACAACAATGTGGAATGGGATTGTTGTAGGATTCTTGGTATGGCTTGGATTTATTGTAACAGAAACAATTGGTGGAGTTTTGTGGGAAGGAAAATCAATGAAAATGTTTTTGTTTAAGGTAATTAGTAGTTTAGTACCTCTTGCTGTAATGGGCATAATTCTTGCTGTTTGGTAAGTTTTATTAATACTTTCTAACAATTATTCCTATGGTTAATTATATCCATATTGGAGCAATTATTTTAGCAGGAATCGCAGTAGCTATTGCAGATGCGTTAATCAAAAAAACAGCAGTATCTGGAAACTTTTTGATGGCTTTTAGAAGTCCTTGGATGGTAGCTGTTCTATTATTGTATATTGCTCAAGTAGTATTCTTTGTTTATGTCTTTATGAATGATTGGAATCTGGGAGTTGTTGGCAACTTGCAGATGGTGTTTTATTCTATGACTGTGGTTTTGATTGGATTTTTTGCATTCGGAGAAGTTTTAACAACACTGCAACTCATAGGAATAGGTTTAGCATTAACAGGCGTTGTATTGATGAATCTTTAAGAATTATTTTTCAATTAATAACTTTCCCGTTTTCATATACAAGCATCTTTCTCTTTCTTAATTCTTTGAAGAAAGGTTCAACAGGAACTATTTGTTCAGGCGCATAACTTCCAGGCTGAGTTATAACTTTATTGAATATCATCTGTGCTATTATGCTTGCTGGCATTCCAGTGTCTATGTTACATCCGGCATCTTCCCATCCTTTTAGTGGAGGAACAACACATTCCATAAGCACATGCTTTTTTTTACCATCTGTGCCTTTTCCCTCTATATCTACCCAAAGATTTTCAGTTTCCGTGTACCCTGGCGGGTATCCAAGTCTCTTCAAGACAGCTGTAAGGAATTCATCAGGAGATATCTGCTGCCCCCTAAAGTCAATTTTCTTTTTATCAGCAAAACCAAGTTCAAGTAAATCTAATATTGTTTTCATAGAATGGTCTGGGAAGCCTGCATAAAACTCTAAATTTTTGATACCTTTCTTCTTGCAGTATTCGTAAAAAGTATATGTTTCGGGATGATGTCCAACTTTCATTTGTTTTTGATTTCCTATTGCTCTATGATAAACAGTTTCAAGAGAATCTAAAGGTTTTATTTTTTCTATTTTTCCATTGTGAAGATATGGAGCAATCATTGTGAATTCTTCTAGTATGCTTTGTATTGAAAACGGCACTACAAATTTTTTTATGTTAGAATCCCACGCAAAACCAACTTTTATCTTATCGATACTATCAAATTTTGGATAAGCATATCTTAACATAACATCTCCAATTCCAGGAACTGAACCACAGCCAGTTACATGGATAAGTCCTTTTTTCTTTAACGTGCCGTTTATTGCTAATTGTTTTTTAAGAATTGGAATATCTGAGCCAAGGTCAATTGAATGAACTCCACAATCAACAAATATTTGTAGTGCTTTGAAATTCCAATCCCCTTCTGCACAATTTATTGCAACTTTTGCACCAGAATTCTTCAGTGTTTTTTTTGCATCATCTTCTTCTCTTAAATCAAGGTGAACGAAAGAAGTTTTTTTATTTTTTAATAAGTCCTTTACACGACTTTCATCTCTTCCACACAATAAAACAGAATAACCACATTTTAGTAAATCTTTTGTGACAATTCTTCCCTGCATTCCTGTAGCTCCTATAACAACAAAATCAAATTTCATCTCTTTCCTCTTTTATAATAGAATAAGTTAGAATGTATTTTTAAACTTTTCAGCTTAGAAGTTGTTTTAGATGACTCAACGCAAATGATACTTTTTTTCCAAATATGTCCTGGAATCTTTCCGACACAAAAAATTTCCTATTTGCTCCTAAAAACTCAGAGAGATCTTCTGTACTATTAGGATTTAGAACCCTTCTTGCAAGATAATCTCCAGAATATGCGGCCCAATTCAAACCAGCACACCCCATAGCATATTGTATTGATTTATTTTTCTTGTCATAATCTGCAACAGGAACCAAATCTTTAGTCACATCAAGCATACCAGACCAATAATGAGTAAACTCTAAGTTTTTGATAATAGGAAAATTAGTTTTAAGGCTATCAATGAAAGGTTGTATTATTTTTGGAGAATAATTATATTTAGAGAGATAGGTAGCCCAAGGAGTCGACCCTCCAACAATCAGTCTGTTGCCAGCCACAGCACGATAATGAATATAAATTAATTTAGTATTCCAACACATAAGTTCTCCATTTGGAAAAATAGTTTTCATTTCCTCTTTGCTTAAAGGTTCACTAACTGCAAGATAAGTCTGTAGGTGATAATGTTTTTTGGAAAGTTCTTCGTCTATTTCAGATTTTAATTTATCGACGCAAATAATAATATTTTTTGCTTTTACTGAGCCAAGGTGTGTTTTTGCAGTGTTTCCTTCCATTTTATGAACTTCACTATCCTCATAAATTTTAACTCCCTTACTGAGAAGCAAGTTTTTCATTTCTTGGCAATAAGCAAAAGAATTTATTCCATATGAGCCAGGATATCTTAATCCGTAAATATAATTTTTTCCAGGATGAACACTTTTTATTGATGTCTTATTATAAAGCTTATAGGACATTCCATTTTCTTCTTTGTATTCTGCTTCTTCTTTTATGAATTTGTTATGTCCTCTTTTTGTTGAGAAATAAAAAGAGTCTTGTTTTCTCAGGTCACAATCAAAATGATATTTTTTTGCCGTATCTACAATAAGCTGAACACCCTTTAATGGAACTTCGTAAATTAGTTTTGCCTTTTTCTCTCCATAATGTTCCATAATTTGAGTAAGGTCCTCCTCACTTTCAGGAGTTAGGAAACCAGCACTTTGTCCGGAGGAACTTCCCCCACAAAATCTTTTTTCAATAAGAATAACTCTCCTTCCAGAGTCAACAAGTCTCAGTGCAGCATGAAGTCCTGCAAATCCACCTCCAACAACTAAACAATCGCACTCAATATTTTCCTGGAGTGGAGGACAATAAGGAGTTTTTATATTCAGTGAGCCAGTATGCAACCAATTTTCATATAACATATTTGTAAAAATAATCCTCTTTTTATGAGATATTAAGACAAAGTTAATTTAAAAATAGTTTGATTTCGCCAAGACTGGAACTCTCTAAAGTTCAGTCATGTTCGTCAACAGGAATTTGACGCCCACGGACGATTACACTTAAGCGTACGTTAGGGTCCATCAAAGATGGACGCCCAGAGCAGGAATCGAACCTGCGAACCCCGAAGGGCATGGATCTTTGCCTATATTGGCGAAGCACATCTTTAGGAGATGTCATCGTAGAAGAACCTAGGTTCTTCCCGTTAGCAATCCATTGCAATACCATTATGCGATCTGGGCTTTAGACCAATCGTATTTTGCCAGGTTAACCTGAGCTTATGCGATCTGGACATACAACAGCCTATTATTTTAAACTTATAAGGTTTTTGCTAAAACTAAAAAATAGAAAATAGCGGAGGCAGGATTTGAACCATGCGATCTCAGGGTTTCCCATGTTATATTGACGTGGGAATGAAAAGCCACGCTTTACTTATGGGCCCTGCGGGGACTCCAGGCTCCCCCACTCCGCTATGATAAATGGTAATTTAATTCACTTTTAAAACTTACCTTTAAGTCATAAGTCTCTTTAACAATGTATCTTTACAAAAACATAAAACCATTTTCAAGAAGTTAGAAATGCTTAAAAACAAATGAAATTTTCTTTAGCTTATGTTTCAATTAATTCTTGGAATAGATGATGCTGGAAGAGGTCCAGTAATTGGTCCAATGGTTCTCGCCGGATGTCTGATTGATGAGGCAACTGAAAAAGAATTCAAGAAATTAGGAGTTAAAGATAGCAAACAACTGACTCCAAAGAGAAGGGGATTTCTTGCCGATATGGTAAGAGAAAAAGCGAAAGATTTCGAGGTGATTGTTGTTTATCCCGACGAGATAGAAAGTAATAATTTAGAGGGAATAAAACTAAATGAAGTTGAAGCAATAGCTTGTGCAGATATAATAAACAAAATAAACGCGTCACAGAACAACAATGGCACGAGAATAAAGGTAGTTATTGATTGCCCGTCCACAGGAATAAATAAATGGAAGGATTATCTTAAAACAAAAATAAAAGATTTATCTAATTTAGAAATTGTTTGTGAACACAAAGCAGACGTAAATCATGTTTCAGTTTCAGCAGCGTCAATAGTTGCAAAAGACACGAGAGAAAAAGAGATGGCAATTTTAAAGGAGAAATATGGGCATGAAATAGGTTCTGGATATTCTTCTGATCCGTATACTGTAAAGTTCCTTGAAAAGCATGCCAATAAATTCAAGAATGAAGGATTGTTTAGAAAAACATGGGCAACTTGGAAAAATGCATCAGCAAAACTCCAACAAGCAAAACTGCAGTGAATATAATCTTTAAAAATGTAGAATAATTCCCTTCTATAATGGTTAACATTAAAAAATTGGTGATGCACGGCTTTAAAAGTTTTCCAAGAAAGACAGAAATTCCTTTCACAGAGGGCATAAATGTTATAGTTGGCCCAAATGGTTCGGGAAAAAGTAATGTCTCTGATGCTTTATGTTTTGTTCTTGGAAGATTAAGTGCAAAATCTATGAGAGCAGCTAAAGCAGGAAATCTAATATTTTATGGAACAAAAGATGCTTCTCCAGCAAAGGAAGCAATGGTTGAAGTAGTTTTTGACAATTCTGACAAGGGATTTACAGGAGTTTCTGATGAAGTGTCAATAAAAAGAATAGTAAGAAAAAATGGGCAAAGTGTATACAAATTAAATGATGAAGTAAAAACAAGGCAGGAAATCTTGTCTCTTTTAGCTCAAGCAGGAATAGATCCTAATGGCTTTAATATAATTCTTCAGGGAGAAATCCAAAATTTTGTTAGGATGCACAATGAAGACAGAAGAAAAATTATAGAAGAAGTTTCAGGGATTTCAGTATACGAGTCAAGAAAAGAGAAATCTCTTCATGAACTTGAAAAAACAGATGAGAGATTGAAAGAAGTCTTCGCAATTCTCAGAGAAAGAACCTCTTATTTGAATAATCTTGAGAGAGAAAGACAACAAGCACTTAAGTTTAAAAAATTAGAAGCTGATTTAAAAAAATTCAAGGGAAGTATAATTCAATCTGATTTAACTAGGAAAAAAAAGGAACTCGAACAGATAAACGAAGAAATATCCAAGAGAAATAAAGAAATAGAAAAAGTTAAGAAAGAGATAACAGAACTTGAAGTCTCAATTAAGAACTTTGAGTCAAAGATTGCCGAGATAAATGGAGTTATTCAAAAGACAACCGGACTACAACAAGAAGCATTGAACCAAGAGATAGCAAATATAAGAGCAGAATTAGCTGGAATGGGAGTAAAGCTCGAGAATTATGAAAATAGGTTGAGTTCTCTTCAAAAACAGAAACAGGATTTAAAGAAACTAGTAAGTGAAAATGAATTGTCTATAAAAGAACTTGATGGAGCATCTCCTAAGACAAAGAAGGAGAGAGATATAGCACTCAAGAAAAAAGAATTGGAGATTCTTGAAGAAGAGAGAAAGAAGTTTTATACAATTAAATCAGAACTTAAGTCAATAAGGGAAAGAATAGAAGATAAAAAATCATTATTTCAGTCAAGCTCAAACGAATCCTCTATCTTAGTTAAACAGATGGAGTCAACTTATAGAGATTTGTTCGACAAGAATACTGACACGAGGAAACTTGATAGCTTAAAACACTCTTTCTCAGAAAAAAAACATTCTCTCAAAGAACTAACTAAAAGAGAGAGGGAACTGGAGAAAATATCTTACTTTAATGAAAAAGAAATTGAAAAAGCAAATAATCTCATAGACAAGATTTCAAAAATGGATACTTGTCCAGTGTGTAAGAGCAAAATAACGAAAGACCATATGGAGCACATACATCAGGAAACCTTCCCAAAAATGGATAAATTGAAGAAGGAAATTCAAGAATCCGACAAGGAGCTTGCAGAAATATACAAGAAAAGAGAAGTTTTAACAAAAGACATAGAACAGATAAACATGGAAGTATCCAAAAGAGAAGCAGACATAATAAAGTTGTCCGGTGTAGAAGAAAAAAAGAATTCTGTTAAAAATATACAAGAAAAGTTAGACAAGTTAAAGGGAGAATTATCTGAGCTTGAAAATATTAAAAAAAGGCTAGAAAAAAGTTTTGAGGACCATTCAAATATAGAACAAAAATATGAAGTAGCAAGAGTTGAGGTGCAAGAAATTTCAATGAGAACCAGTGAAAATGTGAGTTCTGAAATTTCTTTCAAACAGAGAGAATTAGAAAGAGCAAAGATTTCTCTAAAACAGCTTTCAAGGGAAGAGGAAGATTTGAATAGCGATGCTGCGGACCTTCGGGAAGATATTAATGAAAAGCACGAACTCTTGGAGAAGAGAAAAGAGCAGGAAGAAGAATTGAGTAGAAAGTTCCAAAAGTTGATTAGTGAAAGAGACACTTTGAATAAAAAAATAAGAGAAAACGAAATCCAGATTTCATCAAAGCAAAACACTGCTCAGAATATTGAGCAATCTATAAACAATTTTAAGATTGAAAAGGCAACAGAGGATGCAGGAATAGAAAACTTAGAGATTGAAATGTTGGCTTATGATGGGATTGAAATAATAAAGACAAACAAAGAAGTTTTGGTTGAAAGACTTGCAAAAACAGAAGAATTAATTTCTCAAATAGGAAGTGTTAATCTTAGAGCCTTAGAAGTTTATGATTCTGTTAAAAAAGAATATGATGTGATAAAAGAAAAGACAGAAATAATTTCTAAGGAAAAGGAAAGTATCCTTAAAATAATCCTTGAAATAGATATAAAAAAGAAAAAGACTTTTATGAAAACTCTTAATTCATTGAATGAAATATTTTCAAGAAACTTCTCCCAAGTAAGCACAAAAGGAGTAGTTTCTCTTGAATTAGAAAATCCTAAAGAACCATTTGAAGGAGGAGTTGGGATATTAGTAAAGACAGGACATGGAAAATATCTTGATGTTACATCTCTGTCAGGAGGAGAACAGACATTAGTTGCTATCTCTCTTATATTTTCAATTCAGGAATTAAACCCATACTCTTTCTATATCCTTGATGAAATAGATGCTGCATTGGATAAAAGAAATTCAGAAAGACTAGCTAGCTTGTTGAGTAAATATATGAGAAAAGGGCAATATATCGTAATAAGCCACAACGATGAAGTAATCTCGAATGCAACTAACATATATGGCATTAGTATGCATGACGGAATAAGTAAGGTTATTAGTTTGAAGTTATAATTTCCGTCCAAGCGTGGCCGTCATATGCATGATGGAATATCTAAAGTTATTAGTATGAAGTTATAATTAACGATAAAAGACATTTCTTTGATTAGACCTTAAACCAAACTCATAATGTTGGTCTATCCCATCGTCTGTAAATACTGCGAAGGGTTTTTTCCCAAAAACTCTCTGAACTCTTTTTGCATCTTCCTCTTTTCTTTCAGTTTCTCCTCTTATTTTATAAATATTACTTTCTCCACCTATTTTTACATAAAATCCTTCGTCTACCAATCTATTCAATTCTCTTTCCAAAAGTATTTTTTGTCTTCTCAATGATATTGTCATTTTTATCTAGTTAGAAAATATATTATTGGAATTGTAATAAAAGGACTATTATAAACTGCTAATCCTGTTGCTCGCAAGATGACTTTTCCAATATAAAGAGGCAACTTAGAATTTTCTCCACATCTTTTTGCATGTCTTATGAACCCCATTATAGGAACCAAATCTTTTCCCTGTATTTTGTAAAAAGGTTTCTCTTCTTTTGTTTTTTTCTCAAGTGTTGTCATTTTATTTTTTATCTTCGATACATTCTTTAAAATAAAAAAGGGAAAAAGCTAAATTAAAAATAAAAAAAAGAAAAAAGGAATTTAGTAGTAGCTTTCCCCGAATTCTTCTGATTTCTCAGGCTTCTTTCCCATCAAGACAACTAATACTACTAGCAATACTACGAATATTATTGCAAGTATAACTGTCAAAGCAACTATAGGACTTGTTGAAGAACTATCCACATTCTTTGTCATGGAAACAACGTATAACAATTCCCCACTAAGTGAGAATACGTTAATCTTGTAGTTGTATGTACCTGACGCAGAACTTGTTGCAGTAACATCTACTGTTCTGCTTGAACCAGCAGGAACAGCTATGACATTTTGACTTAGGCTGACAGAAAGATCAGATGTAGGCTCGGCAACTAGTCTGTAAACAAGCACTTCGTTTGTAGGGTTCACGATCAATAAGCTATCCCCAGAAACAACTATGTTTCCACCGGAGAACTCATTTGATACGCTTACTTCCTTTGCGACGCTTGATGTACTGTCACCATTTGAAGCTTCAACTTCAAGTGCATATACTCCTGACTTTGCGCTGTATGGAACTTCTATAAATAATCTTCCAGATACAGTATCAGTGTCATCATTATTGTCATTGTCTTCAATAGAAACTAAATCTCCAAAGTATGCTGTCTTTTGTAAGTTTAGAGCAGGCATCTTTACAGTTATGTACATGTCATCAAGATCATTGTAACCAACGTTCTTTAGAACTACATCAACCGGAACCAATTGTCCAGCTTTCATTGTTCCAACGATTACTGATTTGATCTGTACGCTGTAAGATTCTCTCTGAACCTTTAGAACAGCCTTTGTAAGATCTGTTTGGTGATCCTTACCAGAGATTCTTATCTCAAGGTCAAGGGAATCACTAACTTTATTCTTAAGTCCAGCAGGAACTCTAAGAACTAATGTCTTTGTGTATCTAGCCCCTGTTTCAACATCGAAAAGGGCACTTTCCACTTCAACATCTTCTCTTTCTCCATTAAGTTCTGCTTTAACTGTAACATCTGAATCATTAACCAATGAAGTGAAAGAAACTTCTATAGTTATTCTTTCATTTTCAAGTACGCCTATGTTATTTACATATGCATCTTGGTTGTTAACCTTAACAGTATAGCTAGAGGTTATTTGACCAGCGCTT
The DNA here is from genome assembly GCA_964363245.1 of Candidatus Woesearchaeota archaeon. Lineage (GTDB taxonomy): Archaea > Nanobdellota > Nanobdellia > Pacearchaeales > GW2011-AR1 > JAGVNG01. The sequence continues at coordinate 11,308 of CAYIHJ010000008.1, forward strand.
ACAGTTGCAACTAAGAATAATACAGTTGCTATTGCAAGAAAAGAAACCAAAATTTGTTTGGTATTCATTTTTGTATTTAAAATTTAATTGTACCAGAACTTTGTTCCAGTAATTATACCCATCCCTAGACGTTTATAAACTTTACTGTGACAACAAAATACCTTAATTATATAGTGCTAAATTAGTCACCAATTGTTAGAACACATAGTGGTATTACCCACTAATAAGCTTTATTTTTGTGTCTGTTGTAATAAAGTTTTTTGCAACTATTAATTCACATCCAATTTCCTCTGCTTCAGTTAGTATAATATTGGTAAGAGTTCCGTCGACAGATAAGGCATAAGCTCCAGCTATCTTCTTTAGTGCGCTAACAAGACCTTTCACAGCTACTTTTTTTAATTCATTCATGTCTTTGTCAAGTACAACTGCTTTTTCACTACCCTCATTTTCTTTGAATATAAGTTTTAATTTCTTTTCCGCATCCGCGGATGGTGTCATTGATGCGTCTGGCTTCTTTTTTTCTTCATATCTATCGTAAGTAGGAGCCCTGGAAGGATATCTTCTCCTAGAAAAGAATTCTGCTGCAGGAATTCTTCTTCTTAAGTTCATCAATATCTCTTTTCCAGTAAGTTCTTCAACTTCTTTTCCATCAGGTGCAACTACAATATCCTTAATTCTTGCGTTGTCCATAACATTCTTTACAATCAGTTCTCCGCCCCTGTCCCCATCTACAAATAAGGTTATGTCTTTTTCCTTGCTTAGTTCTTTGATGGCTTGAGGTAGTTTTGTTCCGTTCATAGCTATAACATTCTTGACCCCGCTTCTAATGAGATTTAATACGTCTGCTCTTCCTTCAACAACAATAATTTCATTTCCAGATAGGTCTCCTGCCGGAAGTTTTTCATCCCCATATTCTTCAACATCAGCTGTTTTTGCAGAATCCTTTATCTGATTTGAAATTTCTCTTGAGTCAGCTGAGCCCTTTATTTCTCCCATTAATTTCTTGGCCCTTTCTATAATGTAATCTCTTTTGCTTCCTCTTACATCTTCAATTCTTTCCACTTCTATCTGCGCGTCGCTTGGACCTATTCTTTCAATAGTTTCCACTGCAGCGGCTATAAGAGTGGTTTCAGATTGGTCAAGTGCTGTAGGAATTTTGATTATTCCGGTGGTTTTTCTGTCGTTTCTCTGTAATTCCACCTCAATTCTTCCTATCTTTCCTTCTTTTTGAAGCTCTCTCATTTCCAAGTCACTTCCAAGAAGACCTTCAGTTTGACCGAATATGGCTCCGATTACATCAGGCTTTTCTAGTGCCCCTTCTGCTGTGAAATTCGCATGTATCATATATTTTATTGATACAGGACTTATTTTTGCCATTTTATTTTCCTTAAACCTTTTAGGTTATTTGTTTAATTCGCGTTCTTTTACAAGAACGCGTCCCTGTTAAGGGAAATGCAAGGTCTTATGACCTTGAGAGAAAAATACACTTAACTTGAATTGAAGTTACCTTCAATCTTCCTCCAAATCTACCCTATCCAAACACAATAAGCACCCTAAAATAGATGCCAAATGAATGTGATGATCGTTCCTTGAGAGAACGTGTGAATACTTGAAATTCAGTATATTTCTCTAAATCTTGCAGTCTCACTAAGTTTTTAAGGTTTTCGGGTAAGATTCTAGAAAAAATCTAAATCTTTAAATAATTATAATAAAACTATTTTTTATGGACTTAGAAGAAGTTACTGAAAAATCAAAGATAACTTTTCCATGGGATTTAACAATTGGACAGTTAGATGAACTAATCAACCATATATCTCTAAAGCTAAGGGCAAAGATAAAATATGAATCTTTACATTCAAAAGAGGTAGGTTATATATTTGGTTATTCTTCACCTGTAAAAGAAAGTGTGTTAAAAGTAACAGGAAATATAACCTTTTCCAATCCTCCATTTGCTTATGATTCATTTAAAATTGAGCGTTCCCATCAAGATATTTCTAACCTGTCGGCAATTCAGTTTTCACTCACGCCAGATTGGGAAATTGCCGACTATAAAGAAAAACCAAAACTATGGGATGATGTAAGAAATGTAGTTGATAATTACTTTAAGGAGAAAGGGATGTTACAGGCACAATTACACGACAGAAATAGATAATTAATTTTTAATCCCTATTCAAACTCTTCAATGCATTATATTCTCTAAACTTACCAAGCTTTTCATATAAAGACATTAACTTAGTTCTTACTTCTCTTTTCTCTGCTTCTGTTGTAGAAAGTTCAAGAAGCTTTTCATATACAAGGGTTGCATTGTTTCTTCTCATTCCTTTTTCATAAGCTTCTCCTTGCCTCTTATAAAATTGTTTTATACTAAATAAAATATCGTTTTTCTCAAATGCACTTGCTTGGGATAGTGCTTTATGTGTTGCAGCATCGGCCTCTCTGAAACTTCCCCCCTTAATGTATAATTCAGCTTCTTTTACGTACCAACCAATTTTTTCCTTAAATGGTATTGAAATAAGAGAAAGGTTGTTGTATATCTTTGCAGCTTCTCCAAACATATATTTTTTCTCATAAATTTCAGCTATTTTTACCATCACAAACTTTCTTATGTCTGTTGGAAGATCTTCTTTTAGGAAAGAGCTTAGATGGTCGATTTGTACAAATTCTCCCATTCCTGCAATCTCTTTTTCAATATCTGATTTAGACATTCCTCGCTTAAGCATAAAATAAGCATTAATTAAGAATATATAAGGATTATTGAGATGAATTTGTAGTATGGAAATATTACTGATTATATCTTCCTAACTGATTGCCACCACATATTTCACATTCATGGGTATAATTGAGGTTATGATGATCTCCATATATCTTCTCAACTGGAACCATACTTATAACATCACAAGGCAAGCAAATATTTTCACAATTTTCAGTTGTTGGTCTCATATTTCTAATTAACTTATCTGTTATTTCCTTTGGATAATGAAATTCTTCAACCCTTCTTTGTAATGAATCCTTCAGTATGCTAAAGAATCTTCTCTTTTCAACGTTTTTTTCTTTGCTCATTTTTTATATTTTTAATATGATTAAATTTTAATAAAGTTAAATCCTTGCAAAATTTGGTGTAATAATCTATTAAGAATCTTTAATTTCTACTTCTTTACATCAATTACTTTCTTCTCAGTTATCTCAATGCAGATTCCTGCTGCAACTGTCTGACCAGCGTCTCTTACTGCAAAACCAGACATGTGTGGGTTGTCTTTCTGTGTTTCAAGGCAAAGATTTCCTTGTGGCCTTATTCTTACCTTTGCAACATCACCATTTCTAAGAAAATCAGGATTTTTCTTCATAACTTGCCCTGTCTTAGAATCTATCTGTTCTATCAATTCAACAAACTGGCAAGGAACTTGTGCTGTGTGAACGTGGAATACAGGTGTGTATCCTTTAGCCAAAACAGTAGGATGGTCTATAACAGCTATTTGAGCGATAAATTCCTTTACAACAGGAATAGGGAAAGCAGCGTCGCATATAACATCTCCTCTTGCAAGATCTTTCTTTCCAACTCCTCTTATGTTCAATCCAACATTATCTCCAGCTCTTGCCTCAGGAAGCATTTCATGATGCATTTCTATTGTCTTTATTTCTCCATTAACTCCATCTCCAGTTCTTCCTGGA
>CAYIHJ010000009.1:0-13600 GCA_964363245.1 Candidatus Woesearchaeota archaeon
AATTACTAATAATAGTTATAATGACGGAAGTCCAAGATGGTCTCCGAAATAAATCAAAACTTTTAAAAACCATCTTTCTTAAATAATATTACTAATCCTTAGATTTTTAAGGCTTAGACGGAGCTAAATAAAAAAATGATATTTATAATAAAAGTAACGACGAATAAAGAAGAGAGAGCCGTCGATATAATTTCTGAAAGAGTAGAGAAGAAAAACATTAATGTATATTCTGTTTCAAGACCTCATGGATTGAGGGGATATGTTCTTTTGGAAGCAGAAGATAGAGAGTCTGCAGAAGAATCGGTTTTCAATCTCCCATATGTTAAAGGAATAATTGGTAAAACAATTGGATATGAAGAAATAAAAAATATGGTTGAGCCTTCAGCAACAACTGTTTCAATAAAAGAAGGAGATATTGTAGAAATGATCTCTGAACCATCCAAAAAAGAAAAGGCAAAAGTTTTAAGAATAGACAAACAGAAGGAAGAAGTAGTTGTCAGTCTTTTGGGAGCAGTTGTCCCACTACCTGTAACTGTTAAGATTGATAATGTTAAGGTTGTAAGGAGAGACAAAGACGAGGAGGAAAAAGAATATGCAAATTAAACTTTTAGTCGACGGAGGAAGTATGGCGCCTGGCCCTGCCCTTAGTCAAAAATTAGGTCCAGCTGGAATAAACATAAGCCAAGTTATACAAAAAGTAAATGATTCAACTAAAAACTTCAAGGGACTAAAAGTTCCTGTTGAACTTGATATTGACTTATCTACAAAAAGTTTTGAAGTAAAAGTCTTTTCCCCTCCTGTTTCAGAATTGTTAAAAAAAGAACTTGGAATAGCAAAAGGATCTGGAATGCAGAAAAAAGTAACAATGTACAATGCTTCTATAGAACAAATTATTTCTGTCGCACAAACAAAACTCCCAAATATGCTTTCAAAAAATCTAAAGGCAGCAGTAAAGACAGTTGCTGGAACATGTGGTACACTTGGAGTATTAGTTGAAAATAAGTCAGCAAAAGAAGTTGAGAAAGAGATAGATGAAGGAAAATATGATAAAGAGATAAATGGAGAAAAGACAGAGACATCCCCAGACAAGAGAAAAAAACTTGATGAATACTTTTTCGAGGTCAAAGAGAAACAAGAGAAGATGTTAAAGAGAGAAGAAGCGGCTAAGGAAGCAGCAAAAGCAGCTGAAACTGCAACAGCTACAACTGCAGTTACAGCACCAGGAACAGCAGGAGCAGCAACTGGAAAAACAGCAGAAGATACTAAAGCAAAAGCAGAACCTGAAAAGAAAGAAGCAAAAAAAGAAGCAAAAAAGAAATAGCTTTAATTCTTTAATGAATACAGGTGTTTATTAACTATATTTGCTTTGGTGTAATTAGGTAGAATGAGAAGATATTTAATAACAAATAGATTAAGAAAAGCTATTAGAGATAATAAGTATAGTATGAGGAAAATGAGTGCTGTTTTGGGATTTGAAGTAAAAAACCTTTATTTTAGAAATAAAAGTATTAGAGAAGATCATTTACAAAAATTAAAGTCTTTTTTAAAAATAAATTTTAATCTAAAAGAAATAGAATTTGATTTTATTAAAAATTTAGGAACTGGTGCTTTCACACAATCAATTAAAAAAGTTGAGAAAAGCGAAAATTTAGCAGAATTAATTGGAATTATGTTGGGAGATGGTAATATGTGGCGTACTCATATAAAAATAGCTTTTGATAAAAGAAATGAAAAATATCTAAATTATGTAGAAAAATTGTTTAATCAAGTTTTTGGAATTCATCTTAAAAGAATGATTATTGAAAATACCAATCAAGCATATTTATATTGTTATAATAAATTAGTATCCCAAAAATTATTGGATTTTGGGCTTAAAAGAGGAGATAAAATAAAAAATAATCTTGGAATTCCAGAATGGATAAAAATAAATGTAGGTTATTCCAAAAGGTGCATAAAAGGGTTAATAGATACTGACGGGTGTATATACAAGTCAAAAAGAGACAAGCAAGTTTATATTAAATTCACAAATTTCGATAAACAACTTTTAAAAGATTTCAAAAATTTGACAGTTCTTCTTGGTTATAATTTTGCTAAGGCAAATAAACATAATTGGTGCCTTTATAGAAAATTAGAAGTAGTAAGATTTATTAAAGATATAAAACCTTTAAAAATTAAGGGGATGTAGTATAGCCTGGTTAGTATCCGAGGTTTGGGACCTCGTGACCGCGGTTCGAATCCGCGCATCCCCATTTATAGAACATTTTAAAAACCAAATTTGTGGTTAATATTGTATAAAAATGACATCAAAATTAAAAAAAGTAAAAGCATCAGGAAGATTCGGAGCAAGATACGGGAAAAGAGCAAAATCTAAACTAGATGGTGTGGAAGCAAAACAAAGAAAAAAACAAAAATGTCCTTTTTGTGAGAAGAAAACAATAAAGAGATTATCAACAGGGATATGGCAATGTAAAAAGTGCGATAAAAAATTTGCTTCAAATGCATATTACCTTGAGTAAAATAATAAATAATAAAAATGACAACCTATAAGTGTTTTAAATGCGAGAAAAAAATAACTGCGGTTTCTTTCAAAAAAAGATTTGCATGCCCTCATTGTGGTAGCAAGATTTTTTACAAGCCAAGAACCAAAGTTAAAAAAATAAAAGCAGAATGATTATGAATTGATGAAAGACGATAAAAAAATACAGGAAATGAGCATTCTAGAACAAAACCTCCGAAATTTGCTTTTTCAGAAACAGGCATTTGAATTGGAATTGGACGAAACAATCTCGGCTATGAAAGAAATAGAGACGTCGGGAGATGAGGTTTTCAAAATAATAGGTCAATTAATGATAAAAACAGAAAAATCAAAGATAAAAAAAGAACTAATAGAAAAACAAAAAATTCTTGATATGCGTATTAATTCTTTTGAGAAGCAAGAAGGTTATCTGAGAGAAAAAATAGATAAAATAAGAGAAGAACTTACAACTTTATTAAAAAAACAATAATTTTTTTCTGCAGAAACAAACTCTGCAACATATGTAAAAAAACTACGAAATATTTATAAACATTATAAAAGTTGATTTATTATGGTTTTCGATAAATTAAAAAAAATGATTTCAGGATCCGTATCTGGAGACGAAAGCGGAGAGGATTATATAGAAATTGACCTTGGAAAAGAGGAAAAAGAGACAAAAGTTCTGGTAAAGTTATTTTCATTGAAACAATACGAAGATATTAACGATGTTTTGAATGCTTTGAGAGAAGGATATACAATTGCAATAGTAGATATTAAGCAATTAAGGCAAAGAGATACTATGGAAACAAAGAGAGCGATATCAAAAGTCAAGAAGACTGTTGAAGCTCTTGAAGGAAACATCCAAGGATTTGGAGATAACATAGTAATAGCTACTCCTTCCTTTGCAAAGATACACAAGCATACTGAAGTTCAAAAGAAAGACACACCAAAGTCAAGTAGATTTGACTGATTTCGGATTACAAATAACTTCTCTTCTAAAATAACTAATTTATACAACTTTGTTCTATAAGTTAACAATCGTTTCTGATACCACTTAAAAGAATAACTAATTATCTCTTCCTATTAATATACAAGTAATCTATACTTTCATTAATTTTTTAAGCTTCCTATTAATATATAGAAATATACAAGATTCTTTCGATTATATCTTAGCTATTGAAAAGACAGTTTTTATTGCAACTATAATTGTTGCAGGTACGAATAAGAACAATAGGGCGGTAAGGACAGAGGCCATTATTTGCCCGATTTCTCCACCACTTACGGTAATACCTGTTAATGCAACATTAGTAGCAAGGCCTTGGATTCCTGCAAAACTTGCAAGAACCGTGGCTACTGAAGCAAAAAGAAACGTCTGAACGTCTTTTTCAACAACAAAGTAACCAACAATTAATCCCATTAGTGCAATTATTATTAATATAACAGGATCTGTGGAACCTCTAGTAAAAATTCCCGCTATTACTGCTAATACAATTCCAATTAAGAAAGCCCATGCACCCAAAGAATTTTCTTGTGCTCTTATTGCCATCTTATTATTATACCAACATATTTGAAATATATAAATTTAATGAGAAGAATTAATATTGACTCTTAGCCCTATCAATTGTGGTGATTAGAACTTATATCTTTGAAAACAGAAATCTTTATAAACCATAGTAACTGCGGAATGATTACAGAAAAATGAAAACAAAATCATTCGGATTGTTTGCATTCGGTGTATTGGCTTTTGTATTCTTAATGAGCGCAGTTAGCGCAGACATTATATTTAATCCTAACACAACTAGTGCAACAGTTGCTTCTGGAACAACCTCTGCTGTAGTTAACTTTAATTTGGTTCATACTGGTGTTGGTGGAGATTACTCTGGATTGACATGGACATCAAATTCTTCATTAGCAGGAACTTCTTGGACATTACCAACTACTCAAACAACTCTTACTACAAGTCAAAATCTTTCTTTGACAGCAACTCTTACAGGAATACCTTCTACTTTTAATGGAACAATAACAGGAAACATTATTGTAACTGCAAGCGGAGGTTCACCTACAGAAACTCTCCCAGTTACAATTACAGTAACATCTTCAACCCCTTCAGAAATAACAGCATGTAATGCTCTTGGAAATCCTGGAAACCTTCAAGTAAGAAAGATAGAATTCACAAATAATGGAATGGAACACAAGACATTCGGAAAAGATGATGAATGGTTCCCACTAGATAATGTTGAAGTTGAAATTGAAGTAAAGAACGATGGAAACGTTGATGTTGATGATGTTGAAGTTTCATGGGGACTTTATGATACTAACGCCAATCAGTGGGTTATTGACTTTGACGATGAAGATACATTCAATATAAAAGATGGAGACAAAGAATTGCTTACTGTTTCCTTCAATCTTGATGATGATCTTGATGTTGACTTGGAAGACTTAACTGATGGAGACAATTACAGACTTTATGTAACTGCATCAGGAACAGTTGATAATGCTACATCTCTAGCATCATGTATAAGCGATTTCGAAACAGCATCAGTTATTGTAGAAAGCGACTTCGTAGTTCTTGACAACTTCCAATCTCCAGAAACACTTCAGTGTGGAGCTACAGTTGAAATTTCAGCAGACGCATGGAATATTGGAGACAGCGACCAAGATGAAGTTTCAGTTCATGTTTCAAGCACAGAACTTGGATTGAATGAGGATATACTTGTAGGAGATATGGATGCATTCGATAGCCAAAAGATTTCATTTTCTTTCACTGCTCCAAGCAATGTAGCAGAAAAAACATATCCTGTAAAGTTTGAAGTATTGAATGAAGATGGAGATGTTTACCAGAATGACTTTGACGATGATGATTCAGAATTTACACTTCCTTTGACACTTGTAGGAGGATGCACAGGTTCAACATCACCAGTTAAAGTTACTGCTAATTTAGTTTCAGGTGGAAAGGCAGGACAGGATTTGGTTGTAAAGGCAGTTGTTACAAATACAGGATCAGTTTCAAAGACATACACACTAAGTTCAGCTGGACATGCGCAGTGGGCAACTGCATACACAGCTACACCAACTACTTTGACATTGGGTGCAGGACAATCAGGTGAAGTAACATACACATTCAAAGTTAGCAAAGATGCTTCAGGAGAACAGACATTCAATATAGAACTTGTATCAGGAAGAGAAGTATTGAGTCAACCAGTTTCAGTTGTTATAGAAAAAGCAGACTTATTCAGCTCAATTACCGGTGGAGCGATATCAGGAAACTCATGGATGTGGGGACTTGGAGCTCTTAATGTAATCTTGATAATTGTGATAATCTTTGTAGCAATGAGAGTTACAAGAAAGTAATTCCTTCTTTTCTTTAGTTTATTTTACAATTAGATATTCCAATCATATTTATTCATTAATATTAAAAGATAACCTAGAAGGAATTTATCATTAATTTAAATTAGATTGCTTCTATCATTAAATTTTTTATCTTAACAATTATTATTCAACAATAAGTTTGTTATAAGCTTACTTCACAAACTTATTATAAATTCTCCAATATAAGTTTTCCCAATACTTATTCCCCTTTTCTATTCTTATTATTAAGGCCCCTAATAGATACCCTATTGCAGCTCCAGCAATAATGTCGCTTAAGAAGTGAAATCCAAAATATAACCTAGAGAACCCTATAAGACAAGCAAGAGTTACCCATGCGTACTTAAGTTTAGGAAATTCCTTTGAAAGAAAAGGAATGGCAGCAAATGCAAGAATTGTGTGAGTAGATGGAAACGAAAAGTCCCAGATTAGGTAGCTACTTTTTATCAAGAATGGAGATATTTCTATCAGCCCCTGTTGGAATGGCCTTAACCTCTGGATTGATACTTTCAAAAAGAAGCTTACTATAGATGAAAGCAACAGGGTAAACCATAAAGGAAGAATCCATTTCCTTTTGCTATCTTTCCATAAGAATAAGATTGTTAATAAAAAGAAGATTATTATCTCAGCGCTAGTAAAGGTAAGTAAAATAAGCACATCGTCAAGGAAACTACTTTTCAAATAAGAAACCCCTTTAATTATAGTAGAGTCAAAATATAATGCAATTATAAATGCCAAGATTATTAGACAGATAATCCAAATCACTCTTTTGTTCTTCATAGTCATAAAGACAGCCTCAAATTATTTAAATACATTTCCTATCTTCTTTTATGATGAAAGATCAAAAAGAATTCCTTAGTATAATCGTTAGATATGGTCTTTTGTTGATATTATCTCTTGGAGGATTATGGATATTTTACTTCATTTTTACACCACTTACAATCTATCCTCTTTACTTCGTTCTTAATTATTTTTTTGGAGCAACTCTTAATAGAACAACTATAATGGTAATGTCTATTCCTATAGAAATAATAAAGGCATGCGTGGCTGGTTCTGCATATTACCTTTTATTAATGTTCAATCTCTCAACCTCTAATATAAAAATTAACCAAAGACTCAAAATGATTATTTTCTCTTTTTTAATATTCCTAATGGTTAATTTATTAAGAATATTTGTTCTAACAATTTTATACATAACGGGCTCCCCTGTTTTTGATATTATTCATAAGTTATCATGGTATGCTGGAAGCACCGTTCTTGTTATCTGTGTTTGGTTTTATCAGGTTAAAATTTATTCACTAAAAAATATACCTTTTTATTCAGACTTAAAATTTGTTTACGCGCACGCTTTTTTAAGAAAGAGAAAATAAAATGCTAAACGATTTATTACTTAATTTATTTAATTCTTTAATTTCCATAATAAGTAACTTAGGATATGTTGGAATCTTTTTAGGAATGATGATAGAAAGCACTATCTTTCCATTACCAAGTGAGCTTATTCTTATTCCAGCTGGAGCTCTGGTTGCAAAAGGAGAAATGACTTTTCCTCTTGTTTTTTTGACTGCTGTTGCAGGAACAATTCTTGGTGCTCTAATAAATTTTCTTTTTGCAATGTTTTTGGGTAGAGGATTAGTAAATCTTCTTGTAAAGAAGTATGGTAGATTTCTCTTTATCACCGAGGGGAGATTGAAAAAAGCAGACGCTTATTTTAATGCACATGGAGAAATAACAACTTTTGTTGGAAGATTGATTCCAGTTGCACGTCATGTGGTCTCTATTCCAGCAGGATTCTCGAGAATGAATATCTTAAAATTTTTAATTTACACCGCCCTTGGGGCAGGCGTATGGTCGTCATTTCTAATTTATATTGGATATTTGTTTTGGGATAAAATGGAATGGATAAATGGTCATCTAAGCTCTTTTTATCTTCCCATCTTATTTTTCGCGGTGATAACCATTATAATTTATCTCCTTATCCACAAAAAAAAGAGCAAAAACCAATAATTCCTATTTATTGGTATAAATCTCATTATTTTTTATAATAGCTTCGAGTAATAATCTGTCTGCGGCACTGGCGATTTCACAATTGGCTACATTAATTTCGTAGGCATTTCCACTAGTCGCGATTATCTCTGTTTTGTTTCCTTCATTTATGGTCATAAACATATAGTCTCTTGCTGGCTGATAGTTTATACTATCATTTTTAACTATTAAACTTATATCAAAAATAGCTATATTAGATAATTGAAGCTGAAAATAATTCCAATCTCCCCCACAAAAAAGATTATCTGTTGTAACCTCAAGAACCATATTCTTTCTAAAAATAATGTTTCCTTCTAATGGAACTATCTGTTCTATAGTTCTAGGATCATCTCTTAAATAAAAATTATAATCCACTTCTTTTCCATTATTTATTACAGGAACCGAAGTCCTGTAAAGAGTTACCCCCCTTATTTCATTTTTATTTATTTCGAACTTAACTCCTTTGTATTCAAAATTGTTTATATAATAAAAAACTAGAAAAAATAGAACAAATCCGATAATAATTACCCCAATAAAAATAAAAATATTTTTCAGTATTTTATTCTGTTCTTTTTGTTTCATCTCTTTTTATCGCTTTATGCTTTTAAAAACATTATTGTATTCCCATTATCTTCAACAAAAATCCATCTGCTATCTTTGTCAAATATTTAGCTGGACCCTCTATAAATACACACGTGTCTTGCTGGAATACTTTAGCTTCGCTTTTTTCTCTAATTATTATAAAATTATCCGCACATGTTTTGAAAGGAATACCGACATCACAACTTTCTCCTTCTGGGCATGCATCTGTTATATTTTTACTTACTAGATACAGATTCCTATAAATCTCTGACTCCGCTCCAGCGCCAGAGCTTTCAGAATATAAATAGAGTGGCTTTCCATAATAACTCGTTAGAGATTTTAACTCTGAATCTACTTTGTATGAATTTTTTGGATTATTAATGAAGCTAAAAACTGTTCCCCCTATATTCAGATTCCACAGACTACCATCATAAACAAACTCATAACCATTATACTTCTCAATAGGTACTGTCGCAGATGTGCCAGAGTCACCACCAAAAGAATATCCAATTACACTAAATAGCATAAGGAAAACAAGAACTAACCCAACAATTATTTGGTTTTTCTTTCTTCTCTTTTCCTCGTCTTGTTTGGAAGTTATTTTCCTTATCATTTCTTTAGTATAATAACGGGATTTATAAATAATCCGAAGGATTAGCTCCAGCTAGGTGTTAAAAAAAAGAAAGAAAAAAAGAAAAAATTTTTGTTAAAAGCTTTAAGCAGTTGAAGTTACAAGTTCTGCTGATGTAGCGGATGTCCCTTTGTAGGACTTGCTTGTATCAACAGCCTTTGTTCTCAAATACGTAGCAGCGTTAACGGTATCGGCAGCGTCATAACCAGCAACCAAAAGAGCCATCTTACTTGTAAGACTTGAGTTGGCATATCCTTTTATCAAGAATGAGCCTCCTCCTGCTCCTGTTGCTTGAGTCCATGCAGCTCCACAATAAGCTCCACCTACCAATGAGGCAGCAGCTGAGTTTATACAGCTTCCACCAACAACGATTAGGTTCTTTGTGCTTACTGAGCTAACAGAACTGTCAGCAACCAAAACATTTCCAAGTGAGCCTCCTCCACTGCTTCCACCGGTTCCGGCAGAAACAACTGAACCAGATGCTCCAACGTAAAGTTGTGCATATACCTGGCTCTTAGGATAACTTATTGAAGCAGTTTTCTGGTCAGAGTCGCTTGCATCAATTGTAGCATGTGATCCCCACCAATCTAAGTATTCTGTGAAGTCACTACTACTTGATCTTGTTGCAGAGGCATTATAGTAGTCTGACGATAAGAAAAATCCGCTTACACCAACACCATTTGTACTTGTACCCATGCTTGCTGCGTTATCTTCAAGGTCAACGACAATAACATGGTATTCATTTTTGTTGTCTTTAGCTTCCCATATGATAAGTGCAGGCTGGTCAATATTTCCTGTTCCTGCAGGATTAACCATATATATGGTTGTTGCGTTAACTCCCGCTACCCCTCCCGATCCATAGTTAGAACCATTTGTTGCGTTGTTTGTAAAGTTATACCTTACTGCACCAACTGTGATAACCGAATAGTTCAATGTGTGAATTGCGTTAGCAGCACCAGATGAGTACAATATAGAACTACCAACTGTCCAATTACCATCTGTAGCATTGCTTCCAGTGTTATATGTGCTGACTAAAGTTGTGTAACCATCCCCATCAGGCAACAAAATACTATTTGTAGCACTCATATGATCTCCAAACATAGAGTTATTTGTCCCGTTTATATCTGACAAGTTAATTGTCGTTGGTTGATAAAACTGAACTAAAGCTCCTGTTTTGGTTTCTATTGTTGGGAATAGAACAAAGTCATTTCCATCTGCAGAGTCACTTGTTGGATATTTCAGCTTAACACTAGCAGATTCTCCTGTTCCGTTAAAGTAAACAGTGTATCTCTTACCATCAACATCAAGTGTTCCTTCTCCTTCTGTACTGGTGAAAGTTGTTTCATATGTTCCTCCAGTAAAGACATCTTTGAACTTAACTCTGTCGTTGGTTGTAGCACTTGAGCCGCTTGTTTGGTTATAGACATCATACAATTCAAGTATATGCCCATAGTCTTCATTTCCAACTACCATATATTTTGTAGTTCCAGTTGCATAAGAAAGATTTACCATTTCAACTATACCAATACTAAAGTTTGAATCATCACCAAGTCTCCACGTTGAACTTTCATTATGTGCAAAGTCAAAGCTTTTTTCACTTCCACCTTGCTCTGTGAACTTTACTGTCATACTATCATCTCCAGCCCTTGTGACAGCAATTTTATCTCTATTTGTATCATTCAAGGGAGAAGTTATTCCAGCAAAGTCAACTTTGAAGCTTCCAAATACAGGGTCCACGAAGGATTCTCCTGGAAGGACAGCATCTTTTGTTGAACTAGGCCTAAAGACAGCTATGGCAATTTCAGTTGTTGAGTTAGCAGGGTCACCTCCAGCAGTATTACCTCCATTAAGGTAAACTAATGTTCCATCAATAGGATTATTACTTTCTCCTACTGTAACCGTCGCGCCATCTTCTAAAGTAATCTTTTCAGCTCCAGCAATAACAGTTGCAGATAATTTCAAATTTGTTTCATCTGCAGTTTGAACTGCAATTGTAACACCATTAATCTTCTTAGATGCAGCCTCATTAACTTCCTTGCTCTCACTTTTGCCGGCACTATCTGTTACTTTTATTGTAGCAGCAGTGTCAGAAGCAGATACAAGTTCAATTGTATATTGAGCTTCTCCGATAGTAACTGTAGCAGCAGGTGAGTCACTGGCCAAACTTACTTTTTCAGCTTGTTTTAAAAGAACCAATGTATCAGTATCTGTTGCAGCAGCAACTGTAAACTTTTGTCCAAAAAGAACAATTTCTTCACCTTCTGACTCAGAATGTGTAAAGTTGATTGCAGCCATTGTTGCTGTTGCATTATATAACGGCTGTGTCGCAGCACCAGTACCCATGCTTATACCCAAAACAGGGTCACTACTACTTGTTGGTTGTTTAGCAAAAACAATCTTACCAGAGTTTTCTCCTCCCGCAGCTGTTCCTGCTATAAGTTTTATGGTTGATGTGACTTTTGAATCAACATTCCCAGAAAAAGTATAGTCTGCAAGAATAGTTGGAAGATCTGTCTTTGTTATTGTTGACTTTACTGCATTAAGCGATGTATTAAGCCATATCCTGTCCGCGCTCGTATCCAATGATGCTGTTTCACCTGAAGTACTTGCACCAGTAGCAGCAGAGCCACCACTTACAAATCCACCCAAGCTGTCCTGAATATTTGCAGCGTGAACTAAATCAAGCTGTGAAACACCAGAACCAGTACCATATACTATAGCTACATCAGCTGAACCACCAGACACGAAAGGTGCTGGAAAGTTTGCAGCAGCAGCAGCTCCCATGGTCATTCCAACCATCAAAGCGCTTGTAGCCAAAGCTGTTATTTTTCTAAAATTAATTTTCATTTTTTTAACCTCCTTTCAACTCTATGACATGTTGTCTATGACAACTTCTCAATCAATAGTCATAGGGTTCAACTATCGGTGAGTGTGATCTAATTTCCCTATTAGAGTCTCTTTCGAGAGTAATAAGAAAGAGTTCAATTTTCTTTAAAAAGGTTAGGGTTAAATTTCCAGATAGCCTGGTTAAAACCCTTTGTTTTAAAGGTTTTATTTATAAAGCTTATGGTGTCACCGATATATTAATACACTTTTAGGGTACCTCTAGCTACTCTTAAAATTACGTCGAAACGTTGCAAAAACGCAACGTTTATTAAGATAGGGTAACTATTTGTAATATATATCTACATAATATCCCTATATTCAGAATATATTAAAAGAACATAAAAATAATAAAAAAGATAAAAAATGGTTAGAACAAAGACAAGAGAAATAACAATAACGGAATCACAGGGAGCTTTTTCTCTATTTAAGAAATCGGGGTTGTCTAAAAAGGACTATGATTTGGATAGTCTTTTAACACTTAGGCAATTGCTTAGTAATGAAAAGGCAAGAATTCTTCACACAATAAAACACCACGAGCCAAAGTCTATCTATGAACTTGCCAAGAAGCTAAATAGAGGCTTTAAGTCTGTAAATGATGATATAAAGCTCTTGGAGCGGTTCGGTTTTGTGGAAATGGTTCAGGAAAAGACAAAGAACAGAATAAGACACAGACCAGAAGTAGTGGTGGATACGATGACTATACATCTTAAAATTTAAAAACCAAAAATTCTTCTATTTCTTATGTTTAGTTTTACCGAATCATTAAAGTATTTCACAGTACTATTTCAAATGAGAACAAATTATCTCAAATATCTAAGGGCTGTGCTTTTATATAGGTTAAGTCGTAAAGTTGAATTTCCTAAGGCAATACTAAAACTTCAAGGTGCGAGATTTTTAACTAGAGAAAATAGTATGGATATTGCCCATTTATCAAACCTTTATGAAAGCAAAACCACAAAATTGCTACTAAATTCTAGACCAAAGACTTTCATAGATGTAGGAACCCATATTGGGAGATTTTCTATATTATTAGCAAATAGGGGAGCTAAAGTAATTTCCATAGAGCCAAGCAAGGATAATTTTAAACAATTGAATAAAAACATAAGATTAAACAACCTTCAGAATAAAATAATAGCTCTTAACATCGGGTGCTCAGACAAAAATGAAAATAAGACATTATATTTTGTTCCTCATAATGAAGGATTATCTTCTATTGAAAAAAAGAAGGAGCAAAAACAGAGACTATTAAAGTAAAAAAGTTGGATGATATTTGCAAAGATCTTAATCTAGATATAGAATCTTTAGATGTAATAAAAATTGATGTAGAGGGTTTTGAGCTAAATGTTTTGAAGGGAGCACAAAACATTCTTAAAAAAAGTTCCCCTTTATTAATTATAGAGATAACAGATAAAAAAAAGAAAAAACCAATAAAAGATTTTCTGAATAAATTTAATTTTATTAATAAAGATGTTCTTGATTTAAGAAATTTTATCTTTATGAAAGGTTAAACCTAACTTAATAATAAGCCTTGAAATCAATAGCGTAGGAGCTTCCTCTTTTTGCAAAGTTCTGCAAGTCTCCTTTATAATTAGAAGTAA
>CAYIHJ010000010.1:0-13442 GCA_964363245.1 Candidatus Woesearchaeota archaeon
GTTGTAAAGTTTCTTCCAGTAACATTGAAGAAACTAAAGCTGTTTGTGTATTGGGTTGAGAAGTTTGAATAGTTATTTGTCCAAAGTGAATCGTTTAATGCGTAACCATAAATTGTTGTCATATTACTTGCGTTTCCTAATTGGTTTCCATATATCGTTGTAAAGTTACTTGCATTTCCATTCCAGTTTAGCTCTCCAGAACCATTAGTTGCATAATAAAATGCCGATGAAAGATTGTTAACACTTTGTGACCAAATAGTTGTTGTTGCATTGATGTCGCCGATTACATTTAAGGTGTTTTGTGGTGTTGTTGTCCCGATACCTATTTTATTTGTGTTAGAGTTAACAAATAAAGTATTTGTATTAACCGTCAGATTTTTATCAATTTGAGCATTTCCATATGCTCTCAAGTCATCAATTATGCTGAGATTTTGTTGACTTACATTTAATGAAGTTATATTGTAAACATAAATTTTCTGGGCATATAAATCTCCACCAAGTATACTAATCCCCCCGTTTGTCCATCCATTGTTAAAACTAGAATTTCCGGTGTAAAATAACCCAGTCACATTCAAATCCCCTTTCACATTAAGGGTATTTTTAGGGGTTGTTGTGTTTATACCCACATAACCATGAGTATCATTTATCCTCACCCTTTCAGCTCCCCCAGAATAAAGAGCTATATCGTTTGTCAAAGGAGGCCTAAAGAACTTAACCTGCCCAAGTGGCGAACCTGCATAAATTATCTCATTTCCAGTCCCTTGATATGCTCCACTTATCAGAATGTCTCCCGAAACCTCTACTTCTTCATCGGGAGTTTCCGTACCAATTCCTATTCTTCCAGTAGTTGTTAGGTTTCCGCTCCCATTTATGGTTCCATTAAATTGTATATTTTGGGTAAAAAGAGTTGTAATTCTATTAACCAAACTACCTAAAAAACTGAAGAATCCATTATCTGCAGTTACATTAAATCCTGAAGCATTAAAGTTAGTATCAACTTGAACCCCACTAAGAGTTATATTTTTAGCCCTAAAAGTATAAGGGGTTCTGGCTATTTTTGAAGTATTAATTAAGCTCCCATCTCTATAATAACAAAGATAATATTGTAAGTCATAGTTGAGGCTCACGTTCGGAAGATAATAAGAAATTATACCTCTTGCATCTGTTGTAATGGTTGTTGAATTTGAGTAAATGATTGTATTCATATTACTACAATCAGTTGAATTAGAAATATTAAACACAAATGCAAACGTGCCTGTCCTTACACTTCCATTGCTATATAATGTTTGAATGTTAAGATGTAAATCTTCTCCTATTGCTTCTGCAACAACAAAACTTAAGGAAAGCATTAAAACGAAGTAAAGAAAGATTGGAAGAATATTTTTCTTAGTATTTTTTTTCTTTAAATTGACTAAAATTGAACGATTTTTTTTCTTTTTTGGATATGCTTTAAACTCTATCTTCTTACCACTAAATGAGAGAAACCATACACCTCCAGACATATAATTTAGACACAAAAAAGAAACATAAAGCTTAAGTCCCGTATAAGTCCTTAAGTCATTTAGTTAAGGCCCAAACAAGGTTTTGGAAAAAACATTAGTTTCCTTACATTTTTCCTACAGTAGGGAAACTATGGAAACTATTTTATCGTCGGTAAAATTTGGAAAAAATAGTTGTAGGGAAAATTTATAAAAGCGAAAAACATTACTTTTCTATAAAAAAGAGGCAAAATGAAAAGACCCATTAAGGTATATCTGGATTCTGAAGTTCAAAAAAGGCTGTTGAAAAAAGCAAGTGAAACTGGATTTAATGGCAGAGGCGCTATGACAAAATTCATTGAAAAAATTGCTGTAGAAGATATTTGTTTTTTGGATGATAATTTGAGAAAGATGTTGAAAACTTTGTTTCCTGTAAAAAATTAATCTTAAGTAACTTTTAAATATACTTCTATCATAACTTTAAAATTGTGAACATAGTGAGGCCTATAGCTCTATGAGATTTCCAATTCAAAGGAAAGTCTCATTGTAGCGAAGGCGAACATCGTGAGCCTATAGCTCAGCCAGGTTAGAGCACTGCTCTTATAGGAATGTAATTCGTAAGAATTGCACATCTTTTGGATTTCATCTAAGAGAGGCAGGGGTCCTCGGTTCAAATCCGAGTAGGCTCATCTGATATCAGATGATAAAAAGATTATACAGAAGTAAGAAAGAAAGGATTATTGCAGGAGTATGTGGAGGAATTGCAGAATACTTGGAAGTTGACCCTGTCTTGGTAAGATTGATGTGGGCAATAGGAGCTATTATGGGCGGAGCAGGAATATTGGCCTATTTATTAGCTTGGATTATCATTCCTGAAAAAGGGAAAGTAAAGACAGACTAAAAGGAGGTAAAAATGTACAATTTCACAAATTATTCAAATTATTTCATGGGAGACTGGATGCAGGGAGCCTTAGTAGCAGGACTTTTGGTAGTTCTATTAGTCATCCTTCTTGCGCTATATGTATACTCTTCACTTGCATGGTCAACTATCGCAAAGAGCCTGAAGTATAAGAAAGCGTGGCTTGCTTGGATACCTATTGCAAATATCTCAATGATACTTCAATTAGGAGGGTTCCACTGGGCATGGGTTTTCCTTATTCTCATCCCTCTAGCAGGTTGGCTTGCTCTATTCGTATTGGTAGTAATATCTACTTGGAGAATCTTTGAAAGAAAGAAATACCCTGGTTGGTTTAGTCTATCTTTAGTACTTCCTCAAGTTGGAGGAATCCTATATCTAATAGCAATAGGCTTTGTTGCTTGGAAAAAGAAATAATTAGTTATCTTTAAAAAGTATTTTTATTTGAATAATTAGTATTCCTAGTGAAAATTAGCCCTAGACGTTCTGTGAAGAACGGCTTTGGGAAAATTCGAAGAATTTGCCCCGATAGTTCAGAGGCCAAGAATGCGGCCCTTTCACGGCCGTGACCCGGGTTCGAATCCCGGTCGGGGCGTGGTCTTGGATTAGAAAAGGTTTAAAATAATTAACACCTAACATTAAAAGAGAAGATGAAAGTAAAACCAGAAACAAAATTAGGTAGATGGTCTGTAGGACTAAACATCTTTTTCTTAATAATAATTATTATTTCTATTATCTTAGTTAATGTATTCGGAATACTCTCTTTTGACGATCATTGGTGGGATGTAACTGTACCGGTTGCATTTCTCATTGAAATGATTGCTTTTTTTACTGGAATAAGAGCCGTAAGAAAAAACAAAGAACGCTCGGTTTTGGTTTACTTATCCATTCTCATGGGTGTATGTGTTATTCTTTTTGTAATCTTCCATAGTTTATTTATCAATGATTAACTTATCTTATCATTATTTTGAGGCGCTCTTCTTTCATAAGATTTTTAAGGAGGGATTATCAGTAAAAGTTATGTTAACAAGCTTAATTATACCAACAAAGAATGAAGAAGAATATATTCCAATACTACTAGAATCTATAAAAAATCAGGGACTAGCTCCTAATGAATTAGAAGTAATAGTTAGTGATAATTATTCCACAGATAAAACAAGAGAGATTGCAAGAAATTACGGAAGCATTGTTGTTGATGGTGGGCACCAGAGAGTAGGAAGAAACAATGGAGCAAGAATAGCAAGAGGAGAAATCTTAATTTTCAAAGATGCGGATGGACCTCTTCCAGATAATTTCTTAATTCCGGCCCTACGGGAATTCAACGAACGGAAATTAGATGTTGCGGGAACATTACATTATCCTATATCTACAAAAAAAGGATTTGCTACACTTAGACATAAATTATATATAGAATTTTTTTCAAACAGATCAATTCAAGCAGCAGAAAATACCAATTCTCCCTTAATGATGAACTGTATGTTTGTAAGAAACTTGGTACATAGAGCAATAGGTGGCTTCGACGAGACTATTGAATTTGGAGAAGACAGCGAATATGCAAAAAGAGTGAAAAGAGCAGGGGGAAGTTTTGGCATTCTGAAAACTGCTGGAAGAGTAGGGCATAGTATGAGAAGATTTGAAGAAAGAGAAATTAATGCTTTGTTAAAAAATATTTATTTTAATGCTGGAAGATCTCTTGGTCACGAGTTCAGAAAAGATAAAAGCCTTATAAGTTACCAAGATAAAAAATAAACTCACTTATCTTTCTTCATCACATTCATTATATCAAAGAATGTTTTTTTCTTGAAGGCTTTCATCGCCATCTTCTCCAAGTCTATTGTAGTATTTATTAAGCCAAGAGCCGTAATAAAAACCGTCAGGTTTAGAATGTCTTTACCATTAACGTTTTGAAGAGAAATAAGCAATTTCTGTATTTTTTTATCTATCTTCTCTTCATTCATTTTTTTCTCAATCATTTGCTCAATTTCGATCAAATCAAAATCATTCTCTATAGAAACCTTTAATGGAACCATATTGTCTTTTATTTCTATCTCTGTCTTTTCAAAATTATTTTCCAAAGAAAAACTAAACATCTTCTTTGCCGAAGGGATATAGAAATCAAGATGTTGCTTGTCTTTTCCTTCTTCCTTATCTATTATAAAAAAAGCGGAACAGAGAAAAGCTCCTTTGTTTTCCTTCAGAAATTTTTTAAATTCTTGGGAATTCTTTAATTTTTCAGCATAAAATTGAAAGTTCATTTTCTATTTTTTATTTCTTCCTTAATCATTTTTATAAATTCTTCTGTACTTTCGGAACTAACTTTCCCATCTCTTCTTCTAACCGAAATTTTCTTGGCTTTTTCGTCTTTGTCTCCAATAACAATAACATAGGGTATTTTCATAAGTAAAGCATCTCTAATTCTTCCATTAACCGGAGATTCATCGTCATCTACTTCAGATCTTATTCCTTCTTTCAAAAGCTGTTCATGAATATTTTTAGAAGCATTTGCGTTAATCTCAGTAAGACTCAATAATTTCGCCTGAATAGGAGAAAGCCAAACCGGAAGACTCCCTTGATTCTTCTCAAGCAAAAAGGCAATCATTCTTTCTGTTGCTCCTGTTGATGAACGATGTATAACCATTGGCCTTGCTTCCTTATTGTTTTTATCTTTGTAAGTCATATCATATCTCTCAGGAAGTGCAAAATCTATCTGAACGGTGAATAAGGTATCTTCTTTTCCATAAACATCTTTGTATTGCAAATCTAATTTTGGTCCATAAAATGCAGCTTCTCCTTCTGCTTCTATATATTTAATTTTTAGATTGTCAAGAATTTTCTTCATTAACTTCTGTGAACTATCCCATGCTTGGGGGTTATCAATATATTTTTGCTTGTCTTTTGGATCCCATTTTGAAAATCTATACCATATATCTTTATCATTTAGTCCCAAACTACCCATAACATATTTTATCAGATCAAGAGTTTTCACAAATTCTTCTTCAACTTGTTCTGGAGCACAGATTATATGCGCATCTGCCAATGTAAATTGTCTTATTCTTGTTAACCCTCTAAGTTCTCCAGTCTTTTCATTTCTGAACAAAGTAGCAATCTCGGCGTATCTTATTGGAAGTTCTTTGTAACTTCGTGGTTTGCTCTTGTATATTATAAACTGGAAAGGACAAGTCATTGGTCTCAATGCAAATTTATCTCCTCTTACATCCAAAACAAACATAGAATCCCTATAATGTTGCCAGTGTCCAGATATCTTATATAAATCTGAAGAAGCCATTACTGGAGTTGCCGTATGCAAATAACCTCTTCTAAGTTCTTCGTCAACAACAAATCTTTCTATTTCTCTTTTTATTGTTGTTCCTCTTGGAGTAAGAAGTGGTAATCCTTTTCCAACAATTTCACTTACAACATATAAATCAAGCTCTCGCCCAAGCTCTACATTACTCTTCAATCCTTTTTCTCCCCTTGGAGCAGACATGTGAACTTTTGTCATTTTGTTCAAAAGTTCTTCTTTGTTAATTTCTTCTTCTTTTTCTTCACCATTTCCATCTACTCTAATTTCTCTACTTAATTCGCTTAATGGGTGTCCCTTAACTTTTAGTTCAAATTCTTTGTAATAACCAAAAGGAGCCTTTACAACACTAAAACTTTTTTTTAGTTCTTTTTCAGCAGCATTCAAAACCTCAGTAGCAATCTCTGGGCTTGAAAGGTTACTTGATAAATGAGCATAAGGATAAAGAACAATATTTTTTGTTTTGACTTGAGAAGCAACATCTTTAATGTTTTCAACAAGCTTTGAAACAACTTCTTTGACATTATTGTCAATCTTTTCGATGGCAGTCATAACAACAAGTGCGTCCTTAGCCTCGCCGCCTTTCTTCTCATTCTCAGAAAGCTCCGCAACGCTTTTTAGCGCTTTCTTAAGAGGCTTAAAATTTATGTAATCAACGTGTAATGTTAAAATCTTCATTTTATTTTTATATAAATTCATTAATCTGCTTTTTAGCTTTTTCTCTTCTTTTTTGATGCTCTGCTAAAAAAGAGTTTATCTTTTTTATAGTATATTCTTTTAATTCAGAAGTCAAAAGTTTTCCACTTCTATAATCTTTTTCTATCTTAGCTAGATTCTTATCATCAGGTTCAAAAAACATTTTTAGGTACTGGAAACTAATATCCACATCTGGATTTCCCCCTTTCTTCCTGTGCTCTTCAATAGTATCTCTTCCTCCAGAAAATGCATACTTCTTTATTTTCTGCTCAACTTCTTTTGCCGAATCTGTCATAGCTACATAAGAACTCTCATCGCTACTTGACATTTTTCCATTTCCTTTTAAGCTTGGAAGAAAAATATGATACGTTGATGCAATTGGAACAAATTTGTAATCCTTATCTCTCCCGCTCATATCTCTTGCAATTCTTATATGTGGATCTTGATCAACTCCAACAGGAATAAAAGTTGGAATAATATTTTCAAATTCTGGAAGCTGTGGATGATACATATCTGCAGCTTGTAAAAGGGAAGCATTCATTTTTCCAGGACTAATATCTCCATAAACAGCCTTAAATTCATTAAAAGTTGCATATTTTGAAAAATTAGAAGCCAGCCTATAATAAGCATTTGACTTTGTGCTGTCCTTTGACCTATCGCTTTGAAAATAAACACTGCAGTTTTCAGGCTTTAGCCCAAGAGCAATATAATTAGTAATATATTCGTCCATAGCAATTTTTCTACTTTCCTGGAGACTTTGCCCCCGAGTATTGTAAGCTTCTAAATCGGCAACTGCAATGTATAATTTAGCCCCTAATTTCTGATAAAAAATCATCTGTTGTGCTAGAATCATATGTCCTAAATGGAATTTTCCTGTTGGCATCAAGCCAGTCATCATCACAAATTTTTTCTTATTTTTTATACATTCTACTATTTTCTCAAAATCCCTATGGGCAAAAACCACCCCTCTTCTGAACAAAACATTGTCTTCAAAAGTTTTTGGCAAGTTTCCCATACTTAATATTTTAATTCCAAAATCCTTTATCAACTTATTATAGTCAACTTCTCCCTTTACTTCCCATGGAGTTATCTTTACAATCCCAATCTCTTTTTTGTCCATAATTGATAGAGGCTGTACGTATTTTTAAATCTTGATAACTGCTAAAAAATTGCCAAATATTTATAAATAAGTTTTAACTCGTCTGTTCATGAAAAGAGTTGTACTTTTATTAGTAATATCCTTGGTATTTATCCTTATATTTCCTCTTGTTTCTGCAAGCATAATCATTCAGCAAAATCCAAATGCTTTATACAACCTAGGTAACACTATTTCTGTTCCTGTAAAAATAACAAGTTTAACAGAATCAGGAGAAGTTTTCACCATAAATTTAATATGTAACGGAGCAGAGATAGAAATACACAAAGAAAACATTTTTATCGCAGCAGGAGGAGAAGCTGAAAGAAACCCCCCAATTCCATTGATAAAAAATTTTATAGGGGATTCCAAAGGAACTTGCAGGATAAGATATTCCTTTGGAAGTGAAGCAAAGCTTTCTAATGAATTCATAATTTCTGATTTGATAAACACTAATATAATCTCACAGGAAAAAGATTTTGCTCCTGAACAACAAATAACAATAGAAGGAGAAGCAAAAAAGGAAAATGGAGAATTTGTAAATGGATTTATCGAAATGGAGCTTTCCCAAGAAGATGAATCGGCTAATATTTTCTCTTCTAACACTGTGAAAAATGGCCAATTTTCCCTGACATTTTCTGTTCCAAAAGAAACCAAATCTGGGCAATATCTTCTAAAAATAAATACATATGAAAAAGATTCTAAAGGAGAAATAACAAACAAGGGTTTTGTAAATTATAATATATTTATAACACAAGTTCCAACTAATCTTGAAGTTTTCTTTGAAAATTCTAATCTGAAGCCAGACACCTTTTTAAGAGTTAAAGCGGTGCTTCACGACCAGTCTGGGCAGTCAATAAGTTCCACAGCAAATATTATTGTAAAAAACGATAATGGGAAAATAATTGAAGAAAAAGAAATTACAACTGATGAATTCTTAGAACTAAAAATTCCACAAGCTCAAGCCCCTGCTCAGTGGACAGTAATCGCTTCATCAAATGACATTGAAAACATGGCGACTTTTAACATCGTAGCAGTGGAAAAAATACTTACGGAGATAGTAAACAAAACATTAATAGTAACGAACACAGGAAACGTCCCATACAATCACACTATAATTGTGAAGATAGGAGAACAGCCTTTGAATGTTGATATCCTTCTAGAGGTAGGGGAATTAAAAAAATACTCACTAAGAGCTCCTGATGGGGAATACGAAGTTAAAGTGGTTATAGATGGAAAAAACAGTATAAGTGGTAATGTTCTTCTTACTGGAAAAGCAATAGATATTAAAGAAAGTGGGTTGCTTTTTGAAAACAACAATATAATATGGATACTTTTAATCATCTTCCTTGCATTCTTTGGACTAAAGTTATTCAAGAAATGGCATAAAAGGAGATTCTTTGGTTATATCCCATCGGGATCTGAAAGAGGTAGAATCGAAAACAAAAAAGAAACTATTCAGTTGAAAAAAAGTTCTATTATAACAAGAAACAAGGCTGAATTAGAACTTTCAATAAAAGGAGATCAGCAAGATATAAGCCTTGTGTGCCTAAGAATAAAGAATATAGACAGATTAAAAGAAAGCAAAACAGATTATGAAAATGTTCTTCAAAATATAGTTAACTTGGCAGAAGAGCAAAAAGCATACATTTACGGAGCACAGGAAAATATATTCTTCATATATGCACCTATAAAAACAAAGACATTTAGGAATGAAAGAACAGCAATAGACTTGGCTGAAAAGACAATGAATATAATAAACACATATAATAAGCTTGCAAAGGAAAAAATAATAGCAGGGGTATCAGTCAATCATGGAACAATAGTTGCAAATTCGGAACAGAATGTACTAAAGTTTATGAGTATGGGAACTTTAATGAATAGTTCTAAAAAGTTAGCTTCCTTATCAGATGGAGAAGCCTTGCTTAGCGAAACAATTAGAAGTAAGCTTGGTTCTGAAGTTAAGACGCAGAAAAAAGATGTTTCTGGAACTACTGCATATACGGTAAGAGAAGTAAGAAGTGATGAAAAGTCCCAGGAGTTCATAAGAAGATTTATGGATAGGTTGCAAAAGTAAATAATACTCGTTTTAAGAGCTTTTCTTTTCCTTTGATGTTTTACTGCTAGGTTTTTTATCTTCAGTCTTTTTCTCATCTTTAGAACCAAATTTAAACTCAGAGAAAAATTCATTTATCTTTAGTCCTATCGCAAAGAATTTTAAAATTATTCCGAACGCAAAAACAGATATTCCAATAATGAGCATTAAAATAAACACTTTGTAGGATTGAGTAAATATCAAGGCGAAGTACTTGAAGAAACTATCAGGATTGAGGGGTGCTTTTGATAAAAGATTAATCAACCATCTTGAAAGAGATTCAAGTTTAGCGAATGAAAGGGAAGATAAAATAACTAAGGGACCTACAACCAAAGGAAGATTAGTTTTCTTTTCAACAAAAAAGAACATCAAAATTAACAAAACGAATGCTACTAATATTGAGAGATATAATTTACTCTGCCAATAATCTTTGGAATGTTGAGAAACTAAAAAGAATGGGACGTTTCCTTCTTGAAAGCAATTCCAAAAATTACAATTATATTGGGCATAATAAGAATCATAAACAATTTTATCCACACCTGCATCAATTACTGCATCAGTTCCATTAGCTATTGCATCACAAGGAATTGTAAAGGTATAATTTCCTTCCTTAAAAACATACATAGATGATCCTGACTGATTTTTGCAATACTCTTGCATCAGAGGGTATTTTTCATCTTCAATAAGAGAAGTAATATTAATTTCTTCACGGAGGGTTTCTTTCAAAACAGGAACAAATTCTTGATTTATATTTTTATAATCCAAAGAAAAAGAAACAACCATCAGGGAGTTCAAAACTAAAAGTGTTATAAAAAACACAACAGAAATAATGACAAACAACCCACCTCTAACAAAACCCATAGAATAAGTGAGAAAATTAAATTTATAAACTTACTGGCTTTTTGTTTTATATGGAAGAAAAAAAAAGGGATTTAGATGAAAAAATAGACTTTGTAAAATGGTTTTTTGAATTAAACAGGGACTCAGGTTCTATTGCAGGAGGAAAGGGAGCAAATCTTTCTGAAATTTATAACTTGAAGGTTCCTGTTCCTCCAGGATTTGTCGTAACAGCACAAGCATATAGCTATTTTATAAAAAAGAGTGGAATAGCAAAAAAAGTAAAAGAATTGCTGGAAAAAATAAATTATGAAGATACCGCCCAACTTGACAAGATAGCAAAAGAAATAAGAAATCTTATTTTAATTTCGAAATTCCCTCAAGAAATGGAAGATGAAATAATAGAAGCATATAGTTCTCTTGGAGCAGAAGAACCGGATTATAGCTTTGGAGATGTATCAAAATTTTTAAAAAACTCCTCTGAGTCAATTTTCGTTGCTGTTAGAAGCAGTGCAACTGCAGAAGACTTAGCAGAAGCAAGTTTTGCAGGGCAACAAGATTCTTTCGTAAATGTAAAAGGAAATGATAAATTAATGGAAAACATAAAAAAATGTTTTGCATCGTTGTTCACCTCAAGAGCAACATATTACAGAAACAAACAAGGTTTCAAACATGAAGATGTAAAACTTGCCGTTGTTGTTCAGAAAATGGTTGACTCTGACAAGTCAGGAGTTATTTTCTCCAAAGATCCTAACCTAAAAAAAGATAATGTAATTATAGAAGCTGTTTGGGGACTTGGAGAGGGAATAGTTTCGGGGCAGATTACTCCTGACAAGTATGTTGTAAACCCTAACCTTGAAATTATTGAAAAAATTATATCTGATAAAAAAATAGCAATTACGCGTGACTCCTCTGGAAATCAAGAGATTGTCAAGCTGAAAGAGAATAGGGCAAATGCACAGGTTCTTACAGAGAGAGAAGTGAGAAGACTTGCAGAAATTGCTCTACAACTTGAATTACATTACAAAAAACCTCAAGATATAGAATTTGCAATAGAGGGTGATGAGATATACATAGTACAAACAAGACCAATAACCACTATGGAAAAGAGAGTGAATGAAAGAGGAGAAATAAAAGGAGAAATAGTACTTACAGGAATTGCCGCTTCTCCAGGAATAGCTTCTGGTAAAATAAGAATAATAAATGATATGAAAGACTTATCAAAAATAAAACATGGAGACATACTTGTAACAAAAATGACAAATCCTGATATGGTTGTAAGTATGCAAAAATCAGCTGCTATTGTGACAGATGATGGAGGATTGACAGCCCATGCAGCCATTGTCTCAAGAGAGATGGGCATTCCTGCAGTTGTTGGAACAACTAACGCAACATCAAAATTAAAAGATGGAGAAGTTATAACAGTAGACGGAACTTCTGGGAAAATTTATAAGGGAAAAGTTTCAGAAGATGTGTCAAAAGATGTTCTTCCAGTAACAGCAAAAACAAAGACAGAAATAAAAATAATGGTAGATCTTCCAAGTTTTGCTGGAAGAGCTGCCAAAACAAGAATAAAAAAGGTTGGATTAACTAGAATGGAAGGTATAATATCTGAATCTGGAAAGCACCCTAATTACTTCGTTGAAAAAAACAAGATAAGAGACTATGAAGATATAATATTTAGAGGAGTAAAAGCAATTGCAGAATTTTTTGAAGAAGTGTGGGTAAGAACATCTGATATAAGAAGCGATGAGTTCAGAAACCTTGAGGGAGCTCCAAAGCAGGTAGAAGCTAATCCTATGCTTGGAATGCATGGAATAAGATATGGACTAAAAAATCAAGAGATACTAAAGGCAGAGTTAAGAGCGTTAAAAAGAGTATCTGATTACGGGAAAAAAATAGGAGTAATGATGCCACAAGTGATAAATTTAAATGAACTAACAGAAGTAAAGAAAATTCTTGATGGAATAAAATTCAACAATGCCAAAGTAGGAATAATGATAGAAACTCCAGCAGCAGTCCAATTGATAAAAGAATTCTGTGATGAGGGAATAAATTTCATATCTTTTGGGACTAATGATTTAACACAATATATTCTAGCAGTTGATAGGGGAAATAAAGAAGTTCAAAGCTTGTATGATGAAATGCATCCTGCAGTATTATATCAACTTGCTTATGTCATTCGTGTTTGCAAGAAAAACCATGTAGAAACGAGCATTTGTGGACAAGCTGGAAGCAAAAAAGAAATGGTAAAGTTTCTCGTTGAACAGGGAATAGATAGCATAAGCGTGAACGCTGATGCTGCAAAAGAAATATCAGACTATGTTGCAGAAATAGAAAAAGACATGATTAGTGGAACTGACAAAGAACCAAGAAAATACAATCCCAAAAAGGACTCCGGAGAGAAAGCTGAAGAATCAATAGAAGAACTAACAGAAGAGCTACCTCCAGCAATTGAATATAATGAAGAAGCTGAAACAAAAACACAGACGAAAAAAGAAATTTTTCCTAAAATAAGAGGAGTAAATAAATTCACCAAAGAAGAGAAAAATAAGATAGAAAAAGACATAGAAGCTATAGAAGAAGAAAAAGAAGAGTATCTTGGAAGTGAAGAAAATGATGAAGAAGCTGATGAGAAAAAAGACGAGGTTCTTGATGTATTTTAGCCTTCAAAAACTCATTAAATTTATAAATTAAAAAACTATATAATTATATGCCAAAAAAGAGACAAAGTGAAAAAACAGCTTCTTATTCCAAAACTAATAATAATGGAAATATAGAAAAAGCTCTGATAGAAAATTTTGTAGGTTTGCAAAAAGTAATGGTTAACCTATCTGTTAAATTAGAAAATGTAGCTACTCAAATATCAAAGTTGCTTGAATTGTTTGAGATTTCAGCCAAGGCTCTTGCTGAAAAGAATTTTAAGATGCGAGATGAAAAAGGAAGTCAAAAAATAGCTGAAAAATTAGACACTCTTTTAGATC
>CAYIHJ010000011.1:0-13024 GCA_964363245.1 Candidatus Woesearchaeota archaeon
AAGGATGGGAAGATGAAAAATGGCTTGACATTTCCAAAATTGACTTGCTTGCACCGATTATGAAAAACAGATTGGATTTAGCAGTAGAAAAGGGATGTGATGGTGTTGAGCCAGATAATGTGGACGATTATCTAAACGATAATGGGTTTGATTTGTCCTACCAAAACCAATTGGATTATAACAAATGGCTTGCAGAAGAAGCTCATAAAAGAGGATTAACAGTTGGTTTGAAAAATGATTTAGAACAAATTCCTGAATTGGTTGATTATTTTGATTTTGCTTTAAATGAACAATGTTTTGAATATGATGAGTGCGAAACTCTTTTACCATTCATTGAACAAGATAAGGTCGTTTTTGGCGTAGAATATGAATTACAACCAACAGAATTCTGCAACAAGGCAATCGAGTTAAACTTTGATTGGTTGAAGATGGAATATGATTTGGATGGTGGAAGAATCTCTTGCAGATAGTTAAAAATTTCTAACTGTAACACTTCCTATAGGCGTTTGGTTGGGGCGTTCATCTTCGATGAACCTTAACGAACGTCCAAGCGTGGCCATCTGTGGGCGTCCATAGAAAAAAGTTATATATCGTAGCTTATATAAAAAGTTTTAAAGTATTTTACAATGTAAGTTTTATGTTAAGAAGAGATTTTATTGGTCTTGCTGGAAACTCTTTATTATTCTTATATGCCCCAAGTATTTTATTATCTCAAGAAAATAAAGATAGAGAGAAGGTTATTAAATTCTTGAAGGAAAAAGGAACAAAGACTTATACATTAATTGATAATCAGTCTAAATTAAATTATGAGTTTGATATAAGTAAAGGAGAAACTATGTTATATCAACTTCAATTAAACGACACTTATTTTTTAGTCGTAAATAATGAAAGAGAGAGAAGTGGTTTATATTTTGATTTTAATGAAGATGGGAATGTTGATATTTGTGTCGAGCAAGACAATCTTTCATTTACTAAAATTATGAATAACATTGATGATGTAATTAACACAAGAAAAGGAAAATCTACTAATAATAAAAATTTAAGAAAAGTTGTAAGTTTAGAGGATAAAGCCAACACATCGTTTAAAAGAGATTTGGGCCAGATTTGTAAATTATTAAGTTTGTGAAGTTAAGCTATTTTTGATCATACTTTGAGGAAAAATACAAATATTTATATAGTATATAGTTATATATTTATTATGGTTACAACAATACAGGTTGATGAAAAAACACTATTGGTTTTAAAAAAGTTAAAAGAAATGTTAGATGTATCTTCTTATGATGAAGCTATCACTAAAATAGCAATAAAGCATATGAAACCTAAAAAATCAATGGCAGGCTCATTAGCAAAATATTACCCTAAGGGAATATCAAGAGAGGAAATATTGAAGGGTTTAAGAGACAAAGATGATAGGATATAACCTAATTGATTCTTCATTATGGATAGATTATCTTGTAAACGCCAATCATAAAGATTTGGTTGAATCTGAGAAAAAATTGCTTTTGGCGACAGTTTCAATAATAGAGATTAGAAAAAAACTTAACAAATTGAATATATCGAAAAAGGAGATTGCTGAAAAAATAGACTACGTAAAAAAACAGAGTATTTTGATAAATTTAGATGAGAGAGTGGCAGACAAGGCTTCACAATTGATTATCGAAAAAGAAATACATTTAGCAGATTCCATCGTTTATGCCTCTGCTTTATTAAACAATGCAATTCTATTAACCTTGGACAATGATTTTAGAGGTTTTGATAATGTTAAAGTTCTTTAGACCTAGTAAGGATAGGCGTTTTTCGACTATCCATAAATTTATAAAATCTTACCTTCTTTTGGTAAGATGGAAAAAGACTTGGGAAGAATCAAGAAAAATGATACCACCGATATTGTTGTAAGAATAGACGATTTTGGTGGAAGAAAAGGACTTACAATAAGGGAATTTGTGAAGAGTGAGAAATATACCGGGTTCACAAAATCAGGTGTTAGAATTCTTGGAGATAATTTTGATAAATTCAAAGAGATGGTTAATTCTGTAAAGAAGGATGATTTTGAAGGTGCTGAAAGTGAAAACAAGATGAGTGATGGTGGAAAAAAGAGTGCACCAAAAGAAAAGAAAAATTTTGATGAAATGGAAGATCTTGGAGACTATTGATTTTAGTGAAATAATATTTATATATGTCTCATTATTGTCTATTTTATGATTAATAAGAGAGGGCAAGTAACTATTTTTGTTATTATTGCTATATTACTTATATCTTCTGTTGCTCTCTATTTTTTATTTGGAAGTAGTTTAGGGTTTGGACAAAGAAATTTAGACCCAGATATAGAAAAAGTTTATTTGTTTGCCGAAGATTGTATGAAAGGAAATTTAGAAGAGTCATTATACTGGGTTGGACAGGGGGGAGGTTATTATCTTCCACGTGAATCTTTCACAAACTCTAATGGAATTCCTTACTATATATATAATGGAGACTTTTATTATCCAACTGAAGAGACAATAAATAATGAAATTAGTTCTTATATCAATTCAAATATAGACTATTGCTTAAACGAATTTAAGAATTTCTCTGAGTTCAACATTTCTAAGGGGGATATTTCTTCCATAACTGAAATCAAGAATGAAGAAGTTGTTTCCGAAGTAAATTATCCTATAACTATTCAAAGGGTAGATGAAAAAACAATAATAAAAGATTTTGAAGTAAAAACCTATTCTAGAATTAAAGAAATGTATGAGTTTGCAGGAGAGATACTTCAAACTTATTCAAACGATGGATTGTGTTTGAGCTGTATTTACGAAACAGCAGCCGTAAAAGATTTCAAAATAGATATAACAAATGACGAAGAAGGAATAATTATCACAATTATTGATGAAACTCCCCAGAGAAATCATTACGAATTTAAATTTGCAATATACAATGAATAATAAAAAATTATTTTTTGGTTTTTTGGCAATTCTATTAGTTATTCCACTAATTAGTGCTTCAATAATATCTACGATAGGAATGCAAGGTTTGAGCTTCGTAAATCCCCAAGCAGCACAAATTGTGCAGGGTATTTTGTGTGTAACAAATCCTGCAGGAGCAATTGCTTGTGCAGAATCTTATGTTGAAGGAAAAATAATGGGAGAGGTAACTGGAAAGGCGTTTCAAGAAATAGCTAAATTAAGTCCTGAGGCTGCTGAATCTATTTTAAAATATAACGAGATAAAAGGGTATCTTGATCAGGGGGGTTCTATTTTAGAAGAACTCAAATTAAACGAAAAAGGAGAAATAGAAGAGGGTATCATTGACTTAAAGGGAGATGAACAAGACATAAGTAGTTTTTTCCAAAATTCCACCGAGGGAAGTATTCAAGTTATGAACTCTACTTATGATTTCAAAAATAAATTATTAACAATAAAAGAGGGGGGTTTTCTAAAATTAAAAGTTAATAAAAACGGAAAAGAGGAGGAACTTATTTATGAAAATATACACGATGGGGGATTTTTCAAATTTAATGACGAGGGAGAAATCGAAGAGGCTGAAATAACTTCTAATAATTATGCCAACTATTCTTTTGGGAATAATCCTTTATTAAAAGTTGGGCCTGCAACTCCTATAAAATATGAAAAGGGTATTATAAAAATAGGTTCAGATAAGCGTTTTGAAGATAATTATTTTAAACCAATTGAGTATATGGGAAAGAACATATACAGCAGAAATGGATTTATAATCTTAGATGGAAATAAAATAAGTTCTTCTAATTTTATGTATGAAATTAATGACATCGAGATAGAAGGGGCAGGAAAGTCTCCTACAAAAATAATTAGCCAGGGGATTTTATTTGAGCCTGAAAATGAGGATTCTTTTGCAAGAATAAGGTATAAGAAAAATGAGTTTGTGATAACGGAAAAGGAAGGGAGTCTTTTGATAGCCAATAAAGAAGCAGACTTGTCAGGATACAAAGGGAGTTGGGTAAGCCAAACAGACAGGATGCTTGAATTAAAAAGTTCTGAGACTGGAACTATAAATCTTCGGGAATTTTACTCAAATCATGAAATATTAAAAACAAAACTTTTGGATAATGTTCATGCAAAAATTAGTGGTGGAGACTATCTAAGTTTTGAGAATAGGGGAGAGGAAGGATTGGTTCCAGAAGTTTTCCATATTAAATCGCCAAAAGGAACAACAGAGATAACAAACGGACAAACTACCATAAAAATAGGCGATGAAATTTCTGTTGATGTAAAACCATTAGATTACAATAAAGTCTTTAGAGAAAATAAATTTCAAAGTCTTGGTATGGAAATAAATCCGTCTTTAGAATTTAAAAATAAAATAAAAATGAATTCTTTTGGGCAATTTATAATGACTTCAAGGACTAATGAAGAAGTAGTTTCTTACAATAATTACGGGCTTCCTGTCAGTAATCTTCTTGAAGATAACGATGTTGAGATAATAAAAAAAAGATATCCAGAGATTATAAAAGAAATTGGAGTAAGTGAGGGAGCAAATATAAATCCTAATTCTTATTATATTATTGATAATTTTTTCAAAAAAAATCCTGGGGCTACAAAAAATATAAAGGAAATAAAAATTGAACCTTATTCGAACACTGGCTCTTCTTTCTGGCAGGAAGATGGAACTTTTGATGATGGATATTTAGTACTTTCTTCACCTCAGTTGGATCCAACATCTGCTGTTTATGTTGATTTTGCTTCTTATAGGGACTTTCCCAATCCAGTTTCAATAATTGATCATGAGTATGAGCATTTTATTAATGCAAAGTTAAAGAAAGAAGAAATAGAATATTTTGTGGATAGGGAACCAAATTTTAAGGGAAAAATAGAAAATTTAAGACTACTTTATGAAACAAAAAAGAAAATTGGGGAAGAATTGTCTGATGAAAATTTTAAGGCAGTTAATTTTGGTGACGAAGAATCAAAAAAGAAAGCTGGAGAGCTCGGAAAAGACTATATAGACATTAACACTTTAATTTCTGGCTCGGAAAGAGATATTCAAAACTCGATGATTACGGATGGGTATACTCCACTTTACTTGCAACACAATAATCTTGCTAAATCTTCTCTTGAAAAATTAAAAAACGATGAAAATTATTATAAAAAACAAAATGCCCTTCTTTTAGAATTTGATTTCGACTACCTTCGGAGGTTTGAAAATGGAAATCCTGAATCGATGATAAATGATCTCTCAAATGCAAGAGAAAAACTTCTTCTTGCGGGAAACAAAAATGGGGCCATTAAAATAGAAAGATTTATTAGAGAAAATACTGGAGTCCCAAATGCATATTCATTATATCACAAGGGGGGGAATTTTAACGAACTTTCTTCAACTTTCATAGAAAAATCAGTAGAACACAAAACTGCAATGGTTTCTTCTTCAAATCCTAATATAAAAGAAGTTTATACAAAATTAACTCAATTGGCATTTGACTCGGGAAAAATGAAAGCAGAAGAATATAAGAAAATAATGGGAAAGGGGATATGCAAAAAT
The DNA here is from genome assembly GCA_964363245.1 of Candidatus Woesearchaeota archaeon. Lineage (GTDB taxonomy): Archaea > Nanobdellota > Nanobdellia > Pacearchaeales > GW2011-AR1 > JAGVNG01. Next base: position 5,494 of record CAYIHJ010000011.1, read on the forward strand.
GATGATTGTTCTGACAAACTATGTGTTGAGTATAAATTACTATGCTGTGCTAGTCACCCTACTTCTCCTAATTGCTAGGAGATTATACTTATTCTCGACAATATAGAAAACTTTTATAAATAAGAATATCATATAGTGTGGATGGGTAAAAGAGGGAAAAATTTTGGTTTATTTGACAATCGTAAAGGTCAAGTAACCCTTTTTATAATAGTCGCGGTAGTTATTGTTGCAATAGCTGTTCTGGTATATGTTTTTTTTCCACAAGTCTTTAGTTCAGCACTTGGGGGTGAACAGGATCCAAAAGCATTTATTCAGATATGTATTAAAGATGAGATAAAGAGTAATGTTGAATTGGTTTCTGCACAGGGAGGGAGTCTTGAACCTGAGTTTTATTTTACTTACAATGATGTTAAAATAGAATACCTTTGTTATACAAATGAAAACTATAATTTATGTGTTGTCCAACAACCTTTATTAAAAAATCATGTAGAATCTGAAATTGCAAATGGAATAAAAGAAGAAGTCAAAAATTGTTTTAGTGAATTGAAAACAAGTTTAGAAAGAAGTGGGCAAACTGTAGCAATAAAAGAGGGGGAGATTAGTGTAGAGTTGCTTCCTGAAAGAGTTATCTCTAATTTTAATTATATTGTAACTATTGGTGGAACTGACACCAAAAGATATGAAAACTTTAGTGTTATTTTGAACAATAATCTTTATGAATTAGTTGGTATATCTAAATCCCTTGTAGAAAGAGAAGTAACTTATGGGGATGTTGACCCAAGAATCTACATGGCATATTATCCAGACTTAAGGGTTGAAAAAAACTTAAGAGACGATGGTACAAAAATTTACACATTAACTGACAGAAAAACAGGAAACAGATTCCAGTTTGCTTCAAGGAGCTTGGTTTTCCCACCAGGACATTAAAATGAAAAAAACAAAAGAGAAAATTTTAATTTTGGTTGGACTTGCAGTTTTAACAGTTGTATTCTTGTTTGGAATAAAAAGCATTCAGGCACAAACAACAGGACAAACAACGATATATTGTGCTGAAAAAACATTAAGCGGAGCATTCTGCCAAAATGTTCTTCTTGAAGAAGTTAATCAAAATTATAGATATGACAGAACTGCATGTGAGTCTACTTCTTATTGTAAAATAGGCACATGTGTGAATACAAAGAATGGGGAATGTCTTTCAAGTCCTCAAGCAACATGTAATTCTACAGAAGGGGGAGATTTTTATGATAAGGAGAGGAGTGATGTCCCTGCCTGTCAGATAGGATGTTGTCTTCTTGGAGATGGAGCATCTCTTGTTGAAAGAGCAAAATGTAATTTTCAAGGAAAAGATTATAATGTAAAACCATTGTTCAAAGAAAATGTTGTTGATGAACTTACTTGTGCTTCACTTTCTTTTCCAGAGAAAAAAGGAGCGTGTGTCATGGAGACAAGCGAAGGAAAAGACTGCAGCCATTTAACTAGAGCCAAGTGCACTGAATCAGAAGGAGAATTCCACGAAGGATTTTTATGTTCTGCAGAAGAATTGGGAACAATATGCTCAAGAACACAAAGAACACAATGTGTAGATGGAAAACACGAAGTTTATTTTGTTGATGGGTGTGGGAACATTGCAAATGTTTATGATGCAAGCAAGATTAATGATATAGCTTATTGGAGCTACACCCAAGGGGTGCAGGGTGTTGAGGTTGACGATGGAGATGGTAAAGGAAATATAAATTCTAAAACAAAAGGGTCTTGTGATTATCTTAAAGGAAGCACTTGCGCAGCAGGTAGTGCCACTTATGGAAACTATATCTGCAAAGACCTACGATGTCCTGCAAATGATCCTCTTTCTGGAGGAAAGTTAAGACAGCAAGGAGAGGCATGGTGTTCGGAGCCAATAGAAAAATTTGAAAATGCAAAACCTGGACAGCTTTCATATTTATCATATTGTTATAGTGGAGAAATTCAATATGAACTTTGTGATCCTTTCAAAAACAAACTTTGTTTGGGAAATGAAACAACAGGGACTGCATTATGCACTATAAATAAATGGAATGATTGTATTCTTCAAACAAATGAAGAAGATTGTTTGGATACTGACTTACGAGACTGCAGGATTTTAATTGGAACTGCTGGAGCTATTCCAACAGCATATGGAGCATCTACTGGAAACAAAAAAACATTCCCTGTAAACGGGGGCACTGGTTCTTGTGTTCCAAAATATACTCCAGGATTTAAATTCTGGGATACTAAAGGTACAATTACGGAAATTGCTTCTGAAGTCGCACAAACCCCTCTAAGTTTATGTGGGTTCTCAAATGTTGTATGTTATGTTCAATACACACAAGAAATTCGTGGAATTACTGATTTTAATCAAAATGATCCTGACCAAGGATGCATAGACACATGCAAGAATACAGAAGGATGGAATGACAATCAATGTAAAAATGCTTGTACCCCTGTATGCTTTGATGATAGTTTTGAACATAAAGATAGTGCAGTATCAATAAAAGGAAATTGGGCAGGAAATTGGCAAAATATGTGTCTTTCATTGGGAGATTGTGGTGTTGTTAAAAATTACTTACAAAAAGAGGGTTACAATAGATGGAGAGATTTATACATTGCTAAAAATGATGTCAGATTAGATAGAATACCAAATCTTGACAGCAGAGGGTAAAATAAAAAATGATTAAAAAAAATAAAATTATAAAGAAGTTTGGGAAGAAAGGGAGTATTGCAATAAGCCAAGTAGTTCTTCTCGTATTAAGTATTGTAGCATTTTCTTATATGCTTGGAAGCAGTTTGCCTTTAGTTAGCACGCAAGCCCCTGGAAAAACTGGAGAAGGACCTCCTCCAATATCATTTCCAAAAATAATGACAGATGCTGCACTTTATTTAGGATTAAAAGAGCTTACAGCGACATCTAACACTGCTGCAAAAATAGCTTTTGATCAGGTAATTGCAGCAGGAGGAACAGAAGAAGCAGCTAAGGTTGCTGCAAAAGCAGCAGCAGAAAAAAGTGCAGCCACAGCGACATCCCCCGGATTTTTTGAAAGTTTCTTTAGGCCAGATAGTATTCTTGATGGAGTATTAAATGCAGGAATAACTGCGGTTGTTGTAGCAGCTATTACATTTCTTTATGTAGGTATCTCAACAGGTAACTGGGAGAAAGCAGGATATGCCGCAGCAAGAACTGCTATTGGAGCTGCTGTTGGTTATGGTGTGGCAGCTACCGTTGCGGCGTTGGGTGGCCCTGCAGGATGGGTTGCTGCTGGAATTATTTCAGTATTTGTTTGGCTTTCTGGATTTTTGGTAAACGACACAGATAGGCAAATTACATTCTTGTGTAAACCTTGGCAGGCCCAAAAAGGAGGGAAAGATTGTCTTTTGTGTAATGATGGAAAATTCCCTTGTACAGAATATCAATGTAAGAGCCTTGGAACAGGATGTGATTTGATAAACAAAGATTCAGATGAACCAAGATGTATATGGAAAGACCAGAGAGATACAAATCCCCCAAATATAACTGCTTGGATTGCGGCTTTGCCGCAAGGATATAATTATACTCCATTGCCAAGAGGACAATATGGTGTAGAAATAAAATATGGTAATGCAGAATGTCTTCCTGCTTTCCAGGAATTTACATTCGGTGTAGAATTAGATAAAAATGGATATTGTAGACTTGAATTTAAGAGTACAAAAAATTTCTCTGAGATGAAAAATGATTTCGGCGGTAGTAATTTGTATACTAAGCAACACAAGCAGTTGATGAGTTTCCCTGGAAAAAGATATTTGGAAGAAGAACTAAAGAACTTAGGATTGCCTTTAAATATTACAAATGATGGTAAATTTGAGGTTTATGTAAGATGTGAATCTGCTTCTAATAATGTAGCAAATAGAGAGGAATTTTTATTTAAATTCTGCATAGACCCAGAAGATGACACTACTGCTCCTATAATTAGAGGATTTAACTGGCAGGATCGTTCTCCAATTTCTTTCTTCAATGAAAATGAAACCAGGCAAGTAGGAATAAATGCTTATGTAAACAAACCATCACAATGTAAATGGGATCATGAAGATAAAGAATACAAAGATATGGAAAATAATTTGAGTTGTGCTAGTCGATTAATTAACTTGAATGCCCAATTGAGTTATACTTGTTCTGGAAATCTAACAGGATTGGAAAATAACAAAGAAAATGATTTCTATTTCAGATGTAATGATACTCTTGGAAATTTCAACAGAGAATCGAAAAAATTGACTTTGATAGGAACTCAAAAATTATACATTAGCTCTACCGAGCCAAATGGAACAATAAAGGGAGCTTCTAACTCCATACAGGTAACTCTTAAAGCAGAGACTTCAGCAGGATACGAGAATGGAAAAGCCGAGTGTTCTTGGAGTAAGACTGGAACATCTGGAAGCTATATCAACAAATTTACAAACACTAAATCATACAAGCATTCAACAAATATATGGTTAGGTCCCGGAAATTATAATTACTTTATTAGATGCTTTGATTTGGCTGGAAATTCCGATACAAAAGAATTGAACTTTACAATTGAAACAGACACCCAAGCACCAGCAGTTGTAAGAGCATTCCACGAGAGCAATTATCTAAAGATAATAACAAATGAGAAAGCAGAATGTGTGTACGACACTGTTAAATGCAATTACAACTTTGATGATGGAATAAGTATGACAACCACCAACAATAAAGACCATTTCACAAACTGGAATACTAATTTGAATTTCTACATAAAGTGTAAGGATGAATATGGAAATCAACCAGATCCAAACCAATGTAGCATAGAAGCAAGACCTTCTAATCTTTGAGCAGATTAATGTAAAATAATTGGCAAGTCTATATAAAATTAAATAATTGGTTTTTTATTTACGATTCTATTAATGCAAACAGGATGATACTATTAACATTAAATTAATAAACTTATTTCGAGATATTAGATTATGAAAAGAGGGAGCAAGAGAGGACAGATAAACTTATCTTTTGGGATGATATTTTCAATAATATTAATTGTAGTCTTTATTGTCTTTGCATTTTATGCAATAGGAAAATTTTTAGATATACAAAAAGCTGCAAAAGCAGGACAATTTATTTCTTCTCTTGAAGGAGATATTGATAAGATGTGGAGAAGTTCATCTGGCTCACAACAGGTTGAATATTCTCTTCCCTCGTCTGTCGATTATGTTTGTTTTGCTGATTTCGCCTCTGAAAAACGCGGAGCAAAGCAAGAGTTTTATAATAATTTAAGACTGGCGCATTTTGAAGATGAGAATATGTTCTTTTATCCTGTTGGTTCTGCTGCGGCAGTAGATAGTAAAAGTATAGATAATATAGACTTGCTTGAAATAACTAGTAGAGAAAATCCCTACTGCATACCAAATATTGATGGAAAAATAAAGTTAACATTAAAAAAAGGGCTTGATGAATCTTTAGTTACCATAACGAGATAAAATGATAAATAAGAACGGAATGGAGTTTTCATTCACATGGCTTTTTGCAGTTATTGTAGGAGCAGTTATACTTGTTCTTGCTATATATGCAGCAACAAAAGTAATCTCAACTGGAGGAGAAGGAACAAGCGTTGCTGCTGCGAAAGAAATAGGAGTTCTTCTTAATCCTCTTGAAACAAGCTTCCAAGAAGGAACAACAACTTCTTTCTCCGTTCCCACTGACACTAGAATATACAATGGTTGTGATAATTCTAGCGGTTTTGGAAAGCAAAAGATATCTACCGCACAGAAATCCTTTGGAAAATTTTCAGAGCCAAGTGCCGCGGTCAGTTTCCAAAATAAATACATATTCTCAAATAAAACTGAAGAGGGAAAAACTTTCTATGTTTTCTCTAAGCCGTTTGATTTTCCATTCAAGGTTGCGGATGTTATCTATCTGAGTTCTGCTGATAACAGATATTGCTTCATTGATGCTCCAGAAAGCATAAAAGATGAGTTAACAGAGTTGAAACAGGAAAATTTATTGACGGAAAATTGTTCTCAACCTGACGCGGTAAAAGTTTGTTTTGCGAGCACGGCGAGTACTGGATGCAGGGTAAAAGTAAGATATAATCAAGGTTATGTTGAAAAAGAAGGTACAAGATTATATTTCTCTACAGATGCTTTAATGTATGCTGCTATTTTCTCTGACGCGAAAACATATGAATGTCAAGTAAATAGGCTTATGAAAAGAGCTGAAGAGCTCACTAATATCTATGAAAGAAAGGCTAATATGCTTGAGCAAAAAGAATGTCATTCTAATCTTGACCTAAACACATTAGGAATATTATTAGGTAATTATGAGAGCTCTGCAGATTTAGACTCATTGTTAAATACGGCTAAGGAAATTGAATATGGAAATGAGGTATCCATCTGTCCATTGTGGTAAAATGATAAAAAAAACTATGTCCCAACGTGGTCAATTTAAGATACAGCAAATGGCGTTCATGCTTATCGCAGTAGTTGTTTTCTTTGCACTTGTTGGCATTTTTGTTCTAGCCTTCGGGCTTTCTTCTATAAAAGACACGGCAAACTTGTTAGAACAACAGAATGCTATGCTTCTGGTATCAAAGCTTGCTAACTCCCCTGAGTTCTCCTGCGGGGAGGCCTATGGAGGATCAATGGTTAATTGCGTTGATCTTGAGAAAGTTATGGCCCTTAGAGAAAGTGTGGCAAAATACAAAGGATTTTGGGGAGTGTCTAACATAGAGATAAGAAAAGTTCTTGATTCTAGCCCTGAAATATCTTGCAGTCTAGGGAATTACCCAAGCTGCAATTTTGTAAGGTTGTTGGAAAATTCATCTTCTGGTTATGATTATTCAAACTTCATTTCATTGTGCTGGAAAGAAAACAACGCCGAAATGGGAAAGGTTTATGATAAATGTGAAGTGGCAAAGCTTATAGTTAGATATAAGGAGAAAATATGAAACACCAAAATCGTCAGACGGACGCCGAAATGTCATCCGTAGGCGTGGCCAATTTAAAGGAGAAAATATGATAAATAAATTGATAATAAAATTGGAAAACGATGTTAATAATGAATACTCTCATAACAAGTTAAGTGAAAGTACTTTAAGGTTAAAATAAAATGAAAATGATAAACAAACGTGCACAAGAAGAAATGGTTGGATTTGCAATGATAATTATAATAGTTGCAGTTATACTTCTTATTTTGCTTGGGATATCCTTAAACAAGCCAAAAACAACCACTGGTGTTGAGAGTTATGAAGTAGAAAGTTTCATATTAGCTACATTGCAACATACAAGCACTTGCAGTACTGACTTTGAATTTTCTAACAATGATGTGAGAAATTTGATAGTAGAATGTGACGCAGAACAGGTTTGCGAAGATGGGAGAACAGCATGTGTGGTGCTGGAAACAACACTAGAAGATATACTTGACGCAGCATGGAAGGTAGGGGGAGATAGTCTTGTTAAAGGTTATGTGCTAAATATAACCTCGCGTGATAGTAGCATATTATCTCTAAGCGAAGGCGATGTTACTTCTAATTATAAA
>CAYIHJ010000012.1:0-12870 GCA_964363245.1 Candidatus Woesearchaeota archaeon
CCCCCCCCCCCCGATAGAGAATTTTCTTAGAGATAATTTGAACTTAGAATTACACCCAAATAAATCAAAAATAATATCTTTATCAAGAGGAGTTGACTTTGTGGGATTTAGAGACTTTTATCATTACAAATTATTGAGAAAAAGAAACATAAGAAACATTGAAAGAAACATAAATTTATTATTAAAAAGGGAGATTAGTAAAGATAAAATGGCCGAGATATTTCAAGGCTGGAATGCACACGCAAAATGGACAAATAGTTTTAATCTAAGACTAAAAATTTTAAAAGAGATATCTAAAGTTCTTTGACAGATTATATTTTTCTTAAACATAGAAAAATATAAAAAGAGCTTTTTCTTATATTGTATATGCATAGTGTAAACGGAATGGGTTTGTGCTTCGATTGGAATCTAAACTCTATAGTCTACACTATAAAGATTAAAAATCCCTCAATTTAATTCAAGATTCTTCTCAAGTCTGAATTGAATGGGGCGAGATTTCTACCAAACTATTTAGACTAAGAAAAGATTTTTGTTTTTTATTGAGCTAACGCAAAATGGAAACACGACTGGAAAAACTTGAAGAAAACGAGAAGGTGCTTCTTGAGAGAGAGCTCAATGAATTATTAGAAATTACCTTCAAGATGGAATATGACTTAGAGCTTACATTGAAGGAAGCAGGTTCAAGATAATACTAAAGAATTGAAAGAGATGGGAATAGACGTTAGAATGCTATATGTGTTTGATTGATGATTAGAAGAATAACCAAGAACAATTTTAATATAAAAGAATTTAATAGGAGTTTTATAGGTTAACAACTTTTTCTTTGATTGGTTAATGTAAAAACTAGTAACTTCTTCCGACATAAACAACTTCTTTTGCAGGAGAGTTGCAAATTATACATTTGCTGTTTGCCGTGGGTTTTTCGCTCTTGTTCGCCATAGTTCCTCTGACTTCTGCTCCAAGATCTTTTTCAATGTGTTCTGCGCATTTTTCTCCGCTTTTATCAACACTGCAGAAGTTTACTCTTCCTACTTTTCCAGAATTTAGGGCTTTTTTAAGATCATCTTTAGATTTGCAATTTACAATTCTATCACTCATTAGATTATCTGCTTTTTTCTTTAGTCTTTCATCGTAAGCTTTTCCGAAGTCCTTTATTTTAGATAAAGACTTCATTGGAAGACTTTCTTTTTTCTCTGTATCTCTGATATAAAGAGTTACTTTTTTAGCTGTGACTTCTTTTTCACCAATTTCTAATCTAAATGGAATACCTTTCAGTTCTGACTCGTGGAATTTCCAACCTGGGCTGTTGCCTTCTTTGCTGTTTAACCAGTTCTGAACGCTAAGCGCGTTTAAATTAGAGCTGATTTCTTTGCAGTATTTTAGAACCTTTAGCTTGTTTTTTGCGTCGTATATTGGAACTATAATTACTTTTACAGGAGATATGCAGTATGGCATGACTAATCCTTTATCATCTCCGTGCATTGCAATTACTGAAACTAAGATTCTTGATATTGCAGGACCATATGCTGTGGTGTATAGATAGTTTTCTTTTCCACTTTCATCTTTGAAGGTTGCATTGAAAGCTTTTGAGAATTTTTGTCCCATCATGTGTGTTGAAGGTTGCTGGATAAGTTTTCCGTCTGGCATGAAGACATCACTGCCGATTGTATACTCTGCTCCTGGAAATTTATCCCATTCTGGTCTTTTCATTGGGAGGAAAGGAATTCCAAATTTTTGATGCATTATTTTTTCTGTTGTGTCAATATCTTCTTGAGTCTGTTTTATTGCTTCCTCTTTTGTTGCAAAGGCATCGTGTGCTTCTATCCACTGAAATTCACGACCACGAATTAGAGGACGAGTTGCTTTTGTATCTAATCTAAAAACGCTACCTTTTTGATATAGTTTCATTGGTAAATCTCTATGGCTTCTTATCCATAATGCAAACATAGGAGTGAAGACAGTCTCACTTGTAGGTCTTAAAGCTAGTTTCTCTTCTCCTTTTTGTGCTTCAAGCCAAAATACTTGTGGAGTAAATCCTTGGATGTGACTTGTTTCTTTTTTCAAGTTTGACTCTAGAATTACTGAAGGCATTATAACAGGAAGATGACCTTTTTTTTGCAATTCTTCTTCATATAGCCTATACATATTTTCCATAGTCATCGCTCCCCATGGACGCATTGTAATGAATCCTTTTATTCCAAGTCGAAGGTCTACAATTTCGGCCTTTTCAATTATTTGAGAATACCATTCAGAAAAATTTTCTTCTTTTTTTATTGTCAATCCTTCGTTACTTTTTGCCATTTTATTATATTATTAAATCAAAGTCTGATTTAAAGCTTGCTGAGAGATGTTATTTACGGCTGATTTTATGTAATCGCTTTCTAATGCAAATCCAAGACTTTCACTGCTTCCTATTTTGAAATTGTTTATTCCAACTACTTTTCCCTGCTTATTTATCAATGGACCCCCAGAGTTTCCAGGATTTAATGCAGCATCTGTTTGAATATAAGCAGGAAGATTATTTGTTCCTTCTCTATGTACTGCAGAAACAATCCCCTCTGAAACAGAAAACTGCAATCCAAGTGGGTTTCCAATTGCAATAACTTTTTCTCCTACATTAACTTCACTAGATTCTTTCAACACTAGCGCTTTATAGTTTCCAACTATCTTTAGAAGAGCTATGTCAAGATTTGCATCATAACCTATAAATTCGGCAGGAATTTCTTCTCTACTGAAGGTTATTGCCTTAATCGTTTTTGCTCCCGCCAAGACATGGGCGTTTGTAACTATGTATCCTTGATTGTTTATTATGAACCCGGTTCCTTGGCTTATATCGGTTCTAATTGTAACAACTGATGGGACAACGAGATCTATTATCCCAGAAAAATCCGTCCCTACAGAAGTCTTTAACAAATCTAATTCTTTGTTAAAATTAGTTTCCAAAAATGAAATGTCTTGTCTTGTATTAACAATTGAATCAGTTAATGTATTTAGTTTTGAATTTGTGTCTGTTTCAAGACTACTTATTTCAGCCTTAAGATTTTTGTAGCTTAATTCTAATTGTCCGTACAATGTGTATAAAAGAATGCTGTTGACTATGAGAATAATTACAACTAGGGAGCTTACACCACCAATCATTATTTTATGATGCCTCTTTAATACTATGTGATGCCCTTCTTGAGATTGGTTTGTTGCCATTAAAGGACTGAAGTTTTTTATGTTTATTAATTTTCCTTAACCGGATTGTTTATTCCGGTTTTTCTAAAGGGAAAGTATTTTAAGTTAATGTAGAATATTTTATTATAAGTTGGTTCCCTTTCAAGGGCTCTACTCACCCCAGAAAAAGTTATTAATGGAGTAAGGACCCTTTTTCAAGGGCTCGTGATGTAATGGATAACATAAACGGTTTCGGCCCGTTTTATGGGGGTTCGAATCCCTCCGAGCCTACTCTCTTCATTGAGGGTAGGTTCAAAACGCGCTACTTTCGTAACGAGCCTGAACAGGGGAGAAACAAAGAGAAAAAAATGGAAAAAACAACTGCACAGCCTGGAGACTATGTCCAGATTCATTTGACAAGAGAAATATATGAAGGAACCTTTCTTGATGTCCCAGAATCTGAGAAAGGGATAGTTTTACTTAAGTTGGATACTGGTTACAACATAGGATTTAACAGAAAAGATGTTTTGAAGATAAAGGTTTTAAGAAAACTAAAAGAAACAAAAGAAGAAGTTGAGATAAAGAAGGATAGGGAAAAACCAAATGTTGCAATGATAATAACTGGAGGGACTATTGCAGCACGTTTAAATCCTAAAAAAGGAGGAGTTGATTGGCTTATTAGTCCTAATGAATTATTTAGGTTCTATCCCGAATTATTTAAAATAGCAAATATTTCAAAAGTAGAAATTCCTTTTATGAAAGCTTCTGAAGATATGGACTATAAGGACTGGCAAAAAATTGCTAAGGTTGCTGAGAAATTGTTGAATGATGAAAATATCAAAGGAGTGATAATTACTCATGGAACTGACACGCTTCATTATACTTCCGCAGCACTTTCTTTCTTTTTGCGGAGTTTGAATAAGCCTGTTGTATTAACTTATAGTCAGAGGAGTTCTGATAGGGGAAGTTCTGATGCTAGTTTAAATCTTGAGTGTGCTGCCCTTACTTCTATTAGTGACTTAGCAGAAGTGGTATTAGTTGGACATGCTTCTGAAAATGATGACTTTTGTTACGTTCTTCGTGGAACTAAGGTTAGAAAACTTCACAGCTCAAGAAGAGATGCTTTCAAACCGGTTAATTCTAAGCCTCTCGCAAAAGTTAGTGAGAAAGTCTTTCACAAATTAGAACCTTATAATATTCGAGAGAAGGGAAAGGGAAAAGTAAAAGTGGACGCAAAGTTTGAGGAAAAAATTGCTCTAGTTAAGTTTTATCCTGGACAAGATCCTGATATTCTAGATTATTATGCTGATAAAGGGTATAAAGGAATTGTGTTAGAGATGTCTGGACTTGGACATGTTTCGACTAAGAGAGCGAGAAAAGGATGGACGAATAAATTGCGAGAGATACAGAAAAAAGGAATTATAGTATGCGCGGCTAGTCAGACTATCTTTGGAAGACTTGATCCGTATGTTTATAGTAATGGAAGAGAAATTCTCGAAACAGGAGTTATTTACTTAGAGGATATGCTCGCCGAGACAGCATTCGTGAAGCTCGGATGGGTATTGGGACACAATGAATGGGCAAAGAGCAAGGATGAAGTAAAGAGGATTATGCTGACTAATGTGACAGGGGAATTCTCAGATAGATTAACTGAGTGAATATTACTCTAACTCCCCATTAGAATTGTAAATAGGAAAATTATAATTTTTACTGAGTTTGAGAAGAGTAGGATTATTAATGTGTTTTGATTTTGAAAAAATCCCTAATATCTGAGGAGATTCTATTTTGTTTTTTACAAAAGCTTCATATTCATACCACCCTGGGAAATTTAAGGTTTTAACTTTATTAGAGATTATTAAAGAAATTTCATTGTAAGGATAATCTTCATTTACGAAATAAAAATTTGGCTTCCTAAAGGAAATTTTTCTTAATTCAATAATTTTATTTAATTTAGACATCACATCTTTCTGGTTGGTCTTAAATATTTCATGTTTTTCTTTTAAATTAAAATCAGAGACAATATCCGCTAAATTAGTTTCTTTATCTGTTCCCTTAAAAAACCATCCATTTTCACTATAAAACCAAGGGTTATAAATAGAAACGAGATTATAACCATAATAACTTTGAGTTTCTTGACCTAAAGATTGTTTAAATTTTTCCCCATACCTTTTTAGTCCATATTCTTGACTAATTATTCCATCTTCACAAATTTTGTTAAGATTTTTAATTGTGGTCCCATGAAATAAAAGTCCTTTTGTGGATAATGGATTTCCAATTTTTAGGATATTTTCTTTTAGCTTATTTTTATCTAATTTTTCTTTAATCATTTTGCTTACCATTCTTAATTCTTTCCAATATAGGTGCACCTACCAAATATTTTTTAGGATTTGGTGTTGGATGATATTCCCCCGTAAATAAAAATAAGTTAATGTTATCAGGCACATGGCTCTCAATATCATTCAATATTTTTCTATTTGTTACTATCAGAGATTCCATAGCCTCTACTGGGACAGATTTTGATATTATTTGGTTGGTTAGTCTCCTGAGACGTGCTCGCTCATTAACAGGCATTATCTTATTTTGACTGCAGAATTTTGCAAATGTTTTTGAATTTTTTGTGTCTCTGGATTCAAAACTTGAGTAACGTGAATAATTCATATTTCCTTCATTATTCCTGAATGATGCATTTAAAAATTCGTTAGGATGATTAATAATATAATCATTGTTAATGTAAATTGCTCCGCTTACTTTTTCATTTTTCCATCCTTCCCAAATCCAATACTTATTTTCTGTTGCATGGTGGAATATATAATTTCTATTTTCTGCACAATCTGGGTTGTTTTCAAACCAATCATTAGATTCATTTGTTTCAAATCTTGGCTTTAATCCATTGTTCAAAATTTCTTTCAAGCGTCTGCTATCTCCCGTTTGTTTCTCTACAACTGTATGGCTTATGTATAAATTTAATCCCATAATTTTGGATAACTTAAATGGTATATAAATGTTGTTATTTTGTTACTTCTATAAAAGAACAACATATAGAAGAATTTATAAACCTCTGAAAAATTAGGGAGATAATGGAAATAGAGACTTTAAGAAAGAATGCTAGGCTAATCAAGGAAAATGGTTTAGATAGCCGTGTGCTCTCGATTTCTCAAGAAGCTTTGAAGGAAGGAGAAAAAAGAGTGAGAAACATATCTCCAGCAAGCATAATCTTTCCTTGTGATAATCTCCTTAATCATCTTCTTGGGTTATACTCGGGACATGTGGAGAGATTAAAGATACTAGATTTAGGTTGTGGGGATGGTGATTTTTTTGCACCTATACTTGCCGAATCTTTAAGCTATCTTGGTGCAAATGTTGATGGAATTGATATAGAGCCAAGAGATAAAGATAGATTTGGATTTAATTACATAAACTTTGATCTTCTTCATCTCCCTAATTCGGAATGCTGGGGATACCATGAAATTATAATCGCAAAAAATATTTTAGCCTGTGGCCTCAAATTTGATGAAGGGCTTTTTTCAATTGTAAGACCTTTTTGGGGTGCATTGCAAGAATGGGAATCTTATAAGGGGATAGTTAATAAAATCCGTCTTAATAATAAAAAAGAAAGTTTATACGTCTTAGAAGCTCCTTCTGATGATATCTTTAAAACAGAATCTAACTCCTCTCAAGAAACATTGAAGAAGAAAAATTTAGAGATTTCCTCAGTAACAAAAGAAATTTTGCTAAGAGATATTAAACATACAAAAGGAGAAACTCTCTTAGAAATTCCCGGAACAAATAAATATCTATTTAGCTTGTAAAGTTTTTCAGCTATTTTCTCTCTCCCCAATACTTTTTTTAGATTATAGATATGTTGCAACATTATTTCTGTTTTTTTAGGTTTTCTTATAAGAAGATAGAGGAATGATTTTTCTTGAATAACTATATAGTGATAACACTAAAGAAAGATTTATAAGTCTGTGTTTTTTGTCAAATTTATGAGTTTAGAAGATGTTTTTTCAGAAGAAAATATGGTAGCATATTCTAAAGTATGTATGGACTTAGCGGTAAGTATGCCCGAAGTTCAAAAAAAATCTGATTTTGATACAATTCTTGTTCCAAGTAGAGGAGCTGTCCCTATATTTTTGGGAATGGTGTATGCTTTGGAAAAAATAAGTTCTATCGGGGGAGAACAGAAAGAGTTTTATGAAAATCTTGGAATCCAAAAATTGATTTCTCCTTTACTTCCTGAAAATTCATCTGCTGCAAGAAGCAACGAAGGAAAATCGATAAGATCTTTATTTTTACCTTTTACTGCTGATCTTAATCTTTCTAAATTTAAGCCAAATTCTGATGAGGATTTTTATACTTTGAATACAAGACAATATTGGGCTAATGTTACTAAATCTTTTTTCAAATCTCCCGATGTAAGAGCTAAAGATCCTTACTTTAAAAGTTTTGCAGATGGGATTTTGAGAGATATTGAATCAAGAGGAAAAGTAGCAGAAATGTATGAATCCTTTAGAAACATAGAAAAATTTAGCCTGATAGATACTGTTATTTCTGGAAGGGCTTCGACAAATATTCTAAAGGCTTTTGACACAATTTCAGAACAAGAGAATAACCCAAATATGGTTCCAGAGGCTTTCTTGGTTGTAACAGAGGATGGAAAGAAACTGCAACATCCTTTCTTACCTTATCTTAAGAAAAAAGAAAGAAATGGAGAAGTTAAAATGTATTACACTCCAAAAATAGTTTCAGAAGATCAAGGAGCAGCTTTGCTTGGAGTTGCTTCGGTTGTATACCCTTCTGTAATGAAGGAGTCTCATGAAAGACTTAGATTAGAAAACGGACAATCTTTATTTTTTGGAGCTGGAAGCTGGAGATTAGCATCGGATTTAGGAGCATTAAGTAAAAAATACTCAGACACTTTTGAAAAATTTATGGATGTTATATATAAGGGAATAGATCATATTTATTCTAAAGAATATGTGGGAAATGAAGGAAGATCTTTAGAAGAATTTAATGAGGAAAGAGAAGGTTTTATAGATCATACATATACTAAGAGACCTCTTCAAGGAGAAAATGTTTCAATGTCTTTCTTAAATTTAAATCCTTCTTATAAAACCGGATCAATATATGAAACTAGTTCACACGTCGTCCATGTCCCTTTTGACGAAGAATCTACCCATAGATTAATTTCTAAGCTAGGAAATAAGTTGCCTGGAGTTCATTGTGTTGATCAAGAGATAAAGCACGAGATGAAGTACGAGACAAAGAAGTCTGCATAATAAAATTTAATAAACTCTTTTTCTTTTATTCTTTTATGGATGATATGGGAAAGATTGACTATAAAGAAATTGGACTGAAATGCGGACTTGAAGTTCATCAGCAACTTGACACCAAGAAATTATTTTGCAATTGCCCTTCTTTGCTTAGGCAAGATGAACCTTCTTTTATTACAAAAAGAAAATTACATGCTGTTGCAGGGGAATTTGGAAGCGTTGATGAAGCTGCTACATACGAAACTGAAAAAGGAAAAGATTTTGTATATCAAGGATATGATACAACTTGTTTAATTGAATTAGATGAAGAACCTCCCCATGAGATAAATCCAGAAGCTTTGAAGATTGCATTACAGATTTCTTTATTGCTTAACTGCAAAATTCTTCCTATTACTCAGATAATGAGAAAAACAGTTTTGGATGGAAGTAACACTGGCGGGTTTCAGAGGACAGTGTTAATTGCAAGAGATGGATTTATTGAAACTGCTAGTGGAAAAGTAGGAATTGATACTATTTGTTTGGAGGAAGATTCTGCTAGAATAATAGAAAAAAAAGAAAGAATTGCAGTGTATAGATTAGATAGATTAGGAATTCCTCTAGTTGAGATTGCAACTGCTCCAGATATAAAGACACCAGAACAGGCAAAAGAAGTTGCGCTACATCTTGGAAATATACTTAGAAGTTGCAAAGTGAAAAGAGGAATAGGGACAATTAGGCAAGACATAAATGTTTCCGTTAAAGGAAGCAAAAGAGTTGAACTTAAGGGATTTCAAGATCCAAAAATAATGGTTAAAACAGTTGAAAACGAAATTAAAAGGCAAAAATCAATTTTGGACGGCGGATCCGTGAATAAATCAGAAGTTAGAAATGTTCTTTCTGACTCGACAAGTGAGTTTCTTAGACCAATGCCGGGTGCAGCAAGAATGTATCCTGAAACTGACCTTCCAATTTTAAAAATATCTCTTGATATGGTTAATGATGCTAAGAAGAATCTTCCTGAATTGAGAACAGATACGGAAAAGGAACTAATTAAGGAAGGATTAAATCCAGATATGATTAAATTATTATTTAAATATAATAGGATGGAAGATTTCAAAGAATTGTTGCATACTGTTAATAATCCGTCGTTAATAGTCAAAATAATGTTAATGTATCCTAAAGAAATTGCTAGTAAGAATAATCTTAAAATGGAAGATATTGAAAGTAGGTTAACTATTGATATTTTATCTCAAATTTTAGCAGACTTGAAGAAAGGAAAGATAAATGAGAATGAAATAAAACATATGCTTGCAAAGATTGTGGCTGGCGAGAGTGTTTCAGAGGTTCTTTCTTCTGAAAAAGGAGATATGAATGTTGTTGAAGATAGAATAATGAAGATAATTAAGGAAAAACCTGGTTTGTCGGAACATGCTTATATGGGTTTGATTATGAATGAACTGAAAGGAAAAGTTTCTGGAAAAGAGGTTATGGAAATCATAAAAAAATATATATAAAATGAATTTTTTGAAGTCATTCTATGAAATAGAAGAAATTAAAAGGTATATTTGATAAGTAGGAATATGTTGAGAACACATAATCTTGGAGAAGTGAATGAAAAGATATCTGGACAATCAATAGTAATTAATGGGTGGGTTGAATCTATAAGAAATTTTAAAGATAAGTATTTTGTTTTGCTTAGAGATAGATATGGAAAAGTTCAGATAGTGATATCGGGAGATATAAAGGAAGCAAAGGAAATTACAACAGAGTCTTGTATATATGTAGAAGGAAAAGTTAAAGATAGACCAAAAGGACAGGAAAATAAAGATATGGCGTCTGGAAAAATAGAGATTGAAGCTAAAAAAGTTGGTATCTTTTCTATCGCACAAAAATTACCTTTTGATTATAAGACTGCTGCAGAAGATATAAGGCTTCAATACAGATATTTAGATTTAAGATTAAATCCAAGACTAAAGAAAAATTTAGAAGTAAGACATAAAGTTATTTCATTTATAAGAGATTACTTGGACAAGCAACAGTTTTTGGAAATTCAGACACCTATTTTAACAAAGTCTTCTCCAGAAGGGGCAAGAGATTTTATTGTTCCATCAAGAATTCATCCGGGAAAGTTTTATGCTCTTCCCCAGAGTCCTCAGCAATATAAACAACTTTTGATGGTTGCTGGAATTGATAAATATTTTCAAATTGCTCCTTGCATGAGAGATGAAGACCCCAGAGCAGATAGAAGTCCCGGAGAGTTTTATCAACTTGACTTGGAAATGTCTTTTGTAAATCAGAACGATATCCTAAAACTCATAGAGAAACTTTTCATTGAGATGATTCAAAAAATTCTTCCTGAAAAGAAAATAGCAAAAATTCCTTTTCCTGTTCTTACATATGATGAAGCAATGAAAAAATATAAAACAGATAAGCCTGACTTGAGGAAAAATAAAGATGATCCAAATGAACTTGCATTCTGTTGGGTTATTGATTTCCCCCTTTTTGAAGAAGAATTAGAAAATGGACATTATGCTCCAAAACATCATATGTTTACAAGTCCTAAGGAACAAGACTTGCGGTTTTTGAATAAAAAAGATGCACATAAGATTAAAAGTTATCAGCATGACTTAGTTTTGAATGGATTTGAAGTTGGTGGTGGAAGTATAAGAATACATGACGCGGAAATACAAAGCAAGATTTTTGATTTGATTGGTTTTGATGAACAACACAAAAAATATTTTGCACATATGTTGACAGCATTTAAGTATGGTGTCCCTCCTCATGGTGGAATTGCTCCTGGCATAGATAGATTGATAATGGTTTTGTTAGGAGAGCCTAACCTTAGGGAAGTTGTTGCATTCCCAAAAAACAAAGAAGGAAAAGATTTAGTTGTTGGTGCACCAGATATAGTATTTGACGAGCAATTAAAAGAAGCACATATAAAGTTAGACTCAAGAAAATGACAGAGAAATTTATTTCGATTGAAGAGGCAATGAAGAAGAAAAGTGGGCGAGTTGCTGTTCGTGGATGGATTCATAGAGAAAGAGGAAGCAATGAGTTGAAGTTTTTAGTTATAAGAGATAGCAGTGATATAATTCAATGTGTTCTGAAGAAGGAAAATTTTAAGAAGCAATGGGCTACGATAGATAAATTGCAAGTTGAAGCTTCTGTTGAAATTGTTGGAGATATTAAAGAGGATAAAAGAGCACCAACAGGATATGAAATTTCTGTTGATAAGATTAATATTGTAGGACTAAGCGATAGTTTTCCAATTAACAAAGATTTGAATGAGGAGTTGCTTGGAGACAGAAGGCATTTGTGGTTGAGAAGTCGAAAGATGAACGCTATACTGAAAATAAGGAGCACGGTTACAGGGGCTTTGCATGAATATTTCCGTAGCAAAGATTTTTATGAATTTCAAAGTCCAATTATAATTCCAGGCGGAGCAGAAGATGGACCTACTATGTTTGAAGTTAATTATTTTGACAAGAAAATGTATTTGGCTCAGACATGGCAATTATATGCAGAAGCTGCAATGTACTCTCTGGAGAAAATTTATTGCATTGCTCCAAGCTTCAGAGCAGAGAAGTCAAAGACATCAAGACATCTTACTGAATATTGGCACACCGAAATGGAAGTTGCATGGACGAACCTCCCTGAACTTATGGATTATGCAGAGGAAATGACGAAGCATGTTTTGAAAAGAGTTTTGGAAAAAAACAAGAAAGATTTGGAAGCCATTGGAAGAGATTGGAAGAAACTTGAACCAAGCATAAAAAAGAAATTCCCTCGGGTGACTTATGATCAGGTCTTACAGGTTTTGAAAGCAAAGAAAAAGATGAGTGTTCCATGGGGAAAGGATTTGAGGACAATTGAAGAAGACAAATTCATGGAAGATTATGATACCCCTGTTTTTGTTACAAACTATCCAAAAGAAATAATGGCATTCTACAAACCAAGAGATCCCGCCAGTCCAAAGACTGCGCTTGGGTTTGATATGCTTGGACCAGAAGAGAACCATGAGTTAATTGGAGGAAGTGTAAGAGATACAAATCTTGATGAATTGAAGAAATCATTGAAAGCCAAGGGAGAAAAAATTGAAGATTATGAATATTATTTTGACATTCACAGCTATGGAGCTGTTCCTCACGGAGGCTATGGGCTTGGAACAGAACGACTAATAAAATGGATTTGTGGTCTTGATACAATAAAAGATGCAATAGGTTTCCCAAGAACAATGACTAGATGGAAGCCTTGAGGATTTTTCAACAGGCTTTGTTAAATAAGTCTCCTTTTTAGCCTATTTTTTCAACAAAAACCCTTAAAAATGCTCTTAGTTTCACTTTTTAAACTGAAATGATAACATTTCGTATAATAAAAATCGGGAGATTTTCACAATGCAGATAGGAAATGCTGATATAAAATGGTTGGGACATTCAGGGTTTCTCATTAAGAACCCCTC
>CAYIHJ010000013.1:0-12526 GCA_964363245.1 Candidatus Woesearchaeota archaeon
TAATAATAAAAAGGGGATTGTCGCTGATTATATTCCATGGCTTATAATTGCTGTTGCTATTCTTGCAATAATAATGATATCTATGCTCTTGTTGCGAGAACAGGGTGTTGGACTGATTGATAAAATTAAAAATTTGTTTGGGGGAATTTAGCTAACCAAATGACTGAAGAATTAACTATTTCAAGCACAATCAAGATTATACTTGGATTGGTGGTTATTATTGTAGTTATAGGTGGAATATACTTTATTTTTAAGGAAAGGATATTAGACTTTTTCAAGAACCTTCCAAGTGGGAATATAACCAAAATGTTTTTGAGCTTGTTTTAAAATGAACAGAAGCAAAGAAAAAAATAAGAAATTTTTTAGTCCTTCGATTTTTCCAAAATCGAGAAATGGACTTTTTTTAGCTGAAGAAACTCTTAAAATAGTTCTTGCTGTGATTGTTATAGTTTTTTTAATTTATTTTCTTGTTTCTCTTTATTTTTCTGGTAAAGATTCAGAAGGAATGAAGTTTGCAGAATCTTCAGCCAAATATCTTATTGAGCAGATGAACCTGAAAACATTAGAAGTGCAAATCTTTAATCCAACAGGGTGGATAATAACTGCTTGGAAAAATGACAAAGAGATGCCTCTTTCTTGTTCTAATCTTGGATGGGCAAATTGTATATGCGTGTGTGAAAATGATGTTAATTACAATATTTTTGGAATATTAAAGAATAATGATTTGGATGATTGCAACCAACAAAATTATTGTGTAGAATACAATAAAGAAGTCTTTATTAGAGATGGAAGCATTGAGATTGATAGTTCTCCAATTACTCTTGGAATAAACTATGGAGATAAAATAGAGGTAAATAAAAAATAATGGACATAGAAATTTTTATGAAATATCTTCCCTGGATAATATTGTTTGCAATACTAATAGGAGGGATATATTATGTCGCGCAAATACTTAATTAGTCCTTCGCCTTTTTCGAAGTCGAGAAAAGGGGAACTAACTACACAACAGATAGTAACTATTGTGATAATTTTGGCGAGCTTTGTTATCCTTTTGTATTTTCTTTTTAGAATAAATCCTGGAGAAACTTCATCAAAGCAGATATGTTATAATTCTATTGTTTTGTCAAGTAAGGGGGCAGGATTAATCGGTAGCCTTGATTGTAAGACAAATTATATGTGCTTGTCTGGAGGAGATAGTTGTAATGATTTTAATCCAACAGTAACGGCGAAAGTTGATGTAGCAAAGAAAGAAGAGGTTCTAAAGGCATTGGCTGATGAAATTGCTGATTGTTGGTGGATGTTTGGAGAGGGAAAGATAGACTATGTTTCCTCTGTTGCAGGAGATTCTCATTGCGCAGTATGTTCTAGAGTAAAATTTGACAAAAAAATACAAGATACTATAAAAGAAATAACTTATGCAGAGTTAGCTGATTATATGAAGACACATCAATCTAATCATGATACTTCTCAAAGTTATTTGAAATATCTATATGGAGCTAATAGTCTGGAGTCCTCAAACACGGAATTAAAAGACTTTAATATTAATTCTATTCCAATAAAAACAAGCAATAATTATGTTATTGTTACTGGAATAGACCCAGAACTTATTGACCAAGATAAATACATTAAGGCTAATCTAGTTAGAACAGATGAAGTTACTTCAAAAACGAGATGTGAAATTTTTGATATAACTCAAGCATAATTTACTTAGGACAATAATTTTATTAAGGAGTTCTGCCTTTTTTTATGATGGGTAAGATAAGAGGTAAAAATGGAGATATTTTAACAGGAGATGTTATTTTTCTTGTGTTGAATTTAGTATTTTTGGCTATTCTGATTTTGTTTGTTGTTTCAAAAACAGACAGCTCCGCTGTTTTGGAAGAAAAATATGCAAAGCAGATAGCATTAATTATAGATTCAGCGAAACCAGGAATGACTATTTTATTGAATATGGAAGATGCTATAAAAAAGGCTAAAGAAGAAAATCAAAATATTGATAACATAGTAAGAATAAATGGTAATCTTGTTATTGTTAAAATTAAAGAAAAGGGAGATTCCTCTTATTCTTTTTTCAATGATGTAAATGTTAGCACTTATTTAGATGTAAACAATGGGAAAGATTATGTATTTATAGTAAATGAAAAGAAATAATTTTAAATTTGAAAAAGAAAAAAACCTTCGGTTTTTTAGTCCTTCACCTTTTCCAAAGTCGAGAAAAGGGGCTGAAAAAACAATTAGTATTTACTGGTTTGCAATACTGATAATTGTGGCAGGAGCTATTGTGTATATGGTTAGTTTAGTTTATGGACAACCATATAATGTAAGGGAAGTTGAAGCGGAGATACTTGCTAATAATGTTGCAGATTGTGTTAGTGAAGGAGGACTCCTAAAGGAGAAAACTCTTGGTGATGTTGCATTCCAAAAAAACTTTTTGAAGCAGTGTTCATTAAATTTTGAAGCAATAGATTTTTCACAAAGCAATGGAGAATATTATGTCGAGATGAACTTTTTCGATTTTAATAGTGGGAACAAAATAAACTTTGATATACTGGAGGGAAATGTTAACCTTCGGCAATATTGTGAATTAAATGGAGAAACTCAGCCAGCTTGTTTCAAAAAAAGCTTTTATCTGATAGATAAAGTGCAAAAAAGTTACAGAATAGACATTACTGCTGTAGTAAACAAGGCTACTAAAAATATTTAGACGATGAGAAATAAAGAAAAAAAATCTAGAAAAGGACAGGTATCAGAGGGAATAACTTGGATATTTGCAACAATCGCAATAATTATAATTCTTTTATTTTCTGTGTTTATCACGTCTGCTTATGCTTCTGGAAATAAGAAAATATCCTTAAGTTTTTTTAGTTCAAACATTAACCAGAAATCTCTTTTGAGTTATCTTCTTACGAAGGAATCTGACGGCGGAACCGTTTATTCAAAGATAAAAACTGAAGGGAATCTTAGTAACTTTAATGGAAATTTGGCACTGAAAATATTTAATGGACTTTACAAAGATAATTATTTGCAGATTTGGGTGGGGGTTAGCACCTTGGGAAAGGGTATTGGAGGAACAAGCTTGAATGGAGTTGACAATAATTTTTTTGAAAAAAGACCATCTTTAAGAGCTTCTGGAGGACTTGGAAATGATGTCCTTAAAGAAGCTGACTATTCATTAGTTTCACTAGAAAAGGAAAAATTTGTGGAGGTAATGTTTGTAAAATGACAAGACTTAAAGAAAAAAATCAAAGATTTTTTAGTCCTTCGATTTCTCCAAAATCGAGAAAGGGAGATATACCAACCCTTATCCTTGTAATAGGAGTCTTCCTAGTTTGTGCAGTTGCAATCTTTAGTTTTGTATTTTTTAATAGTTTTGATAGACAAAGTTTTACAAGTTCTTTAGAATCAATGGCATTTGTTAATTCTGTTGCCGAACAAGTGAGATTCTATGAAAATATAAGACTGGATCCTGCCAGCTTTTTTGAGATTGATAAAGGAAAGGGTTATTATAATATTACAGCCGAGAAAAAAGAAGGCGATGAAAGGATGTTTTATGTTGAGTATCATATTCCTCTAAAAACACAATCTCCTTAGTCAGCCAATAAAAACATTTTTAAACAAATCTAACCTTCATAAAATATGATTAGAGGTAAAAGAGGACAAGAGTTAAGCACAAGCACAATAGTGCTCATAATATTGGCTGTTGCTGTTCTTGTTATTTTAATATTAGGATTTACAATAGGATTTGATAAACTTCTTCCAACTTTAAGGCAAAATAATGTTCAAACTATAAATACTGCATGTGCTACTGCATGTTCAACAAAAAGCACATTTGATTTTTGTAGTACTCCAAGAGCAGTTGATGACACAATCAATCCTAAATTCACTGACACTTGCTTTAATTTGGCTAATGATGTGAAGTATGCTTCAAGGAATTATGATATTACAAAGTGTCCTGCTGTTACTTGTGCTTAATTAAATATTTGATTAATTCTTAACTTAAAAAACTGAAATGATAACATTTCGCATAATAATCCCTGGAGGGATTCATAATGGCTGATTACGGATTTTCGGAAAAGAGAAATAAAAGAAAGAGTAAGCTGAAAGAAAAAAAGAAACATCCCTACAAGAAGGGTGGCTTTAGCAGAAGTATGAATTTTGGGAAGAAATGATTTTTAAAGAATAACTTATTGTTATTTATATGATAGAGATATTTTTAGTTGTTCTTGCATTTGTATGGATTGCATTTGCTGTTATGAGTGATTTGAAAACAAGCGAGATACCAAATTGGGTAAATTTTTCATTGATTATATTTGCTCTTGGAGTAAGGTTGTTTTATGATTTATTTACTCTCTCTAGTTTTTCAACCAAGTCTCTTTATGTTATTCTATTAGTAATCTTGGTTCCTTTGTTATCACTGTTCTATTTTACTACTTATTTTAAAACAATAAAAAGAGAAACGATAGTTTTACTATCTATTTCAATTCTCTTTGCAATTTTAATTTATCTAAATTACACAAATGATTTCCTTAAGGAAATCATTTTAGAATCTGGATTCGTTTATTCATATCAAGGAATTTTTGGGCTTATGGTTTTCTTTTTAGTTGCAAATTTACTTTATCATGTAAGGTTTTTTGCGGGGGGAGATACAAAGTTAATGATGGCTTTAGGACCAATTCTTCCTCTTAGTGCTGGTTTTTTGTCAAACATTGACTTATTTTTTTCTTTTATGTTTCTGTTTTTAATGACGGGAGTTGCTTTTGGGATGGCTTGTGTTATATATTTTAGCTTTAGAGATTTTTCCAAATTGAAGAAAGATTTTGTAAAGCATGTAAAAATGAATAAAAAATTCTTTTACACATTTATGATACTAGGAATGGTTTTTATGGTTGTTGGATTTGTGGAGGAATTATTATTTTTGTTAGGAATTTTAGTGTTTATTCTTCCTTATCTCTATTTTTATACAAAGACTATTGACAATAATTCACTTGTTAAAAGAGTAAATACTAAAGAACTTACAGAAGGAGACTGGTTGTATAGGGATGTTAAAGTCGGAAAGAAATTTGTAAGAGCAAATTGGGAAGGATTAAGCAAAAAGGAGATTTTTTTGATAAGAAAAAAATACGCATTCGTAATGATAAAGAGAGGAATTGAATTTAGTCCAGTTTTTTTGATAAGTTTTGTCCTCTTCGTTTATTTTTATCTTAATGGAATAAATTTATGGAATTCTTTGTGGTAACCATAATTTCTGCTCAAACTTTTCAACTATCTCTTTTACTATAGATTTTTTTCTCTTTGGGGTTTTTGCCTTTGAAGTTTTCTCTAATTTAGGCTTTGCCTTTAGTAGTTTTTCAACTTCTTCAAGTTCTTCTTTTCTTGCAGGTTGTCTTCTGGAATTAAAAGTTTCATCAGTGTAAACTGGAAGAATGTTAACTACATCATGACCAAACATGTTTGAAGTACTAATTTCTATTTTTTTAGGTTTTAATTTGGCTACAATTAATTTAGAAATTTTCTTGATTAGGGTTGTGGTTTCTTTTGATTCAACAGAACCTTCTTTCCCATGTTTTTTTGGAATTATAATTGAATGTCCTTTTGATATAGGATTTATTTCAAGAACAACAATTGCCTCTGAGTTCTCGTCAATTTTGTGAGAAGGAATGTCTCCAAAAACTATAGAACAGAAAACACATTGATTACTCTGGTTTGCAATCAGATTGTTTTTTGAAAGAAATTCTTCTAAATCTTCTCCATCCATATTATGTATCTGTTGCTTCGCGTATTTTTTCTTTTCTTCAGGAAAACTTTTCTCTACGTGTTCCATCAACTGCTTTTTTACTACTGCTGCTTGTTCTTCTGATAACATTTTAATAATACCGAAAAAGGATTAATATAATTAACTATCCAAAAGCTCTTCGGATATCTATAACTTGGATTGAATTGACATCTTTTATTTTGCTCATTTCTGTCTCAAGTTTTTCAAGCTCTTTTTCTTCAGGCCATGCAAAGAAAGCTATTATGGCATTTAGTCCGAAAGCTATAGGCTCTTGAGTGAAACTTGTGTTTTTCCCGCCTTGTTTTTCTATAAGTCCCTTTGCTTTTTTTTCAATTTGCTGTAAGTTTGTATCTGGAGAAACCGGCATAATCTTTATTTTTACAGCTACTATTCCCATATTTTATCTTGTTTAATAGGGTTTAAAAGACTTATTGAGAAACTATTTTAACAAATATTTTGCCCATCATTTAATAATTGCTTTATTTCAGCAAACATTTTGTTATAATTTTCAACATTGATTTTATTTTGACAAAATGCTTATAAAGAAGTATTATCTTTTTTTTTGATGGCTGATATTAGTTACGAAAAACTCTTGGATAAGATTTCAAAATCTTCTGGATTAGAGAAAGATGAAATAGAAAGAAGAGTAGAAGCAAAAAAGGCAAAGCTTTCTGGTTTTATAAGTAAGGAAGGAGCAGCTCAAGTTATTGCTGCAGAACTTGGAATATCTTTTGATGATGAAAAGGTGAAGATAGATGAGCTCTTATCTGGAATGAGAAAAGTAAATGTTATTGGAAAAGTAATAAGAATATCCCCCACAAGGATATTTAAAACAAAGAAGGGGGAAGAAGGGAAAGTCGCCAATTTGGTGGTTGCAGATGAAACTTCAAACATTAAAGTTGTTTTGTGGGATACTAATCACATAGAATTGGTAGAACGAGGACAAATAGGAGAAGAAACGGTTATAGAAATTGGCAATGCAGCTATGAGGGGAAATGAAATTCATCTTGGAAGCTTTTCTGACTTAAAGATAAGTAAAGAGACACTGAATGAAGTAAAAAGAGACAAGGCATTTAGAGAAAAAGAGATAATAGAATTTAAACTTGCTGATAATGTAAGCACAAGAGCGTTTATAGTTCAAGTTTTTGAACCAAAAGAATTCAAAGTTTGTCCTCAATGCAGGAAGAAAGCTGTGCTTGAAGGAGATCAGTACTTGTGTGCTGAGCATGGAAAAGTTTCTCCTGAAACAAGAAGTCTTATGAATGCTGTTATTGATGATGGAACTGAAACAATAAAAGCAGTACTTTTTCATGATGCATTGCAAGGTTTTTCCCATAACAAAGATGAGATTCTTGGTAAGGAAATGATTTTTTCTGGTGATGTGAGATTAAATAAATTTTTTAACACCACCGAATTTATAATTGAGAGTGTAAAAGAATCAAATGTGGACGAAATATTAAAGAAGCTTGAAGCCTAAGAAGATGATATGATTGACACAACAATAATATTTCTAATAATTCTTTTATTTGGAATTGGAGTTTCATATTATTTTGGGCGTCAAAAGGGAATCTTTGAAAGGGATGTGTATTGGGAAGCGGAAATACCTGGACATAGAAAAGATGCTATTGCTCAATCAAGAGCCGTTTTAGGAGGACAATTCTCCGAACAAATTGCTCCATTTTTACCAAACTTCAAGTATCTACCAACTGAATGCAAATTTATTGGAAAACCTATCGATTTGCTTGTCTTTAAAGGATTGGACCAAAAGGAAATAGATGAGGTTGTATTTGTTGAAGTTAAAAGCGGAAAGTCGAAAACATCTCATGTTGAAAAAAGCTTGAAAGATGCTATTGAAAAGAAGAAAGTTAGATGGGAAGAATATAGAATTCCAGAAAATTTAACGAAGAAAGATGACACGAATGATATCTTGTAAGATATATCCCAGAGGCAAAAAATCTTTATAAACAGACAGGTTATGATTTGTTTATTATGGCAAAGAGCGATAAGGAAGGAGAAGAAAACGAGAAAAAAGAACCAAAACTTACAGACCTTCCAGGTATAGGGCCAGCAGTTTCTGCAAAATTAGAGGCTGCAGGAGTTTATGATTTAATGACATTGGCTGTTATGAGTCCTAGCGAGCTTGGAGATACGGCTGGAATAAGTCCTGCTGTTGCAAGGAAGGCAATACAGGCATCGAGAAAAATGCTTGATTTAGGATTCTCAGATGGTTTGGAGTTTGCAGAAAAAAGAAAGAGTATAAACTATATTACTACAGGAAGTAAAAATCTTAATGAACTTCTTGGTGGAAAAGGGGTTGAAAGTAGAGCTGTTACAGAAGCTTTTGGTGCTTATGGAAGTGGGAAAACTCAATTAGGTTCTACACTTGCTGTTAATGTTCAACTACCTATTGAAAGCGGAGGAGCAAATGGTAAATGTGTATTCATAGACACGGAAGGAACATTCAGACCTGCAAGAATAAAGCAGATAGCTGAAGCACTTGGAGTAAATCCTGAAAAAGTTTTGAAAAATATTTTTGTTGCAAGAGCATTTAACTCAGATCATCAAATGCTTTTACTTGAGAAAGTTTCAGAAATGATTAAAGATGGTGAGCCAATAAAACTTATTATTATAGATTCTCTCACAGCTCATTTCAGAGCAGAATTTGCAGGTAGGGGGCAGTTGGCAGACAGACAACAAAAACTTAACAGATATATGCACGATTTAATGAAATTGGCTGAAACCAATAATCTTGCAGTGTATGTTACAAATCAGGTGATGGCAAATCCAGCTCAGATGTTTGGAGATCCAACAACTGCTATTGGTGGGCACATAGTAGGACATGCCTCCACGTATAGGATATACCTACGGAGAGGAAAACAAAAGTCAAGAGTTGCAAAGTTAATAGATAGTCCAAATCTTCCAGACAACGAATGCATTTTCTTTGTGAGTGATAAAGGTGTAATAGATGGGGAAGAGGAATAGTTTGGATGATTACAAAAAAAAAGATTTATAAATACTAAATTCTATTAGTATGATATTAAAAAGAGGGAAGATGAATAATAAAAGAATTTTTGTTTCTGTAATTTTTGCCTTAATTGTAATTTTAGGAGTTTGGTTTGTCATAGCTGCTTCACTTGCTCCTACTGGTTTAGTCGCTGGTAGTAATGTCACAGCTGTCTATGATGAAGGAACATTTTCAATAAATTGGACTGCTGGGGGCGGAGATCAAGCAAATAATTATAGTGTATATGTAACCAATGCTGGTGGAACTATTGTATATAATAAGTCTATTAACAATAGTCTTCTCGGATTTATCTTTTCAAATACAACACAAGGAAATTATACATTCGTAATTGGTGCTGTGAATGTAACAACACCAACTGAAACAAACTCTACCATAAATGTTTCAATGTTTATAGACAGAACTGCTCCTGTGATAAATTTAACAAATAGCACCGGGTCAGGAATTTTTACAAATGCAACAGCCAAGAAAAATACTGCACAATTAACATTGAATATTTCTGTAGCTGATGCTAACTCAGGAACAACAGGAACTGCATGTATTATTAATGTTAATGGAACAAACCAAACTCTGACACTTTCTAGCGGATGGTGTAATAGTACTGCAGTAGATTTAACAGGACTAAGTGATGGTAATCATACAATTAATGTCACTGTTAATGATACGGTTAATATTGCTAAGAATAATAATTCTTTTGTTGTTAAAATAGATACAACTGTGCCAACAGCTACTGCAACATGTTCACCGACAACTGTTAATGCAGGAGATACTTTCCCATGCTCATGTTCTGGAACTGATGCAACCGCTGGTGTAGATACTAGTACCGGCTCATCAACATCAAATTCAATAACTTCTACTTCAAATACAGGAACATTCACCTACACTTGTAGTGTGACTGATCTTGCAGGAAATACTGCAAGCGCGACAAAAGCATATTCAGTTACACAAACTGCAAGCACAGGCACAGGCGGGACTTCTGGAGGAGCAACAACAACCCCTTCGCAAGTAAATTCATTCACAAAAATAACGCCCGGCGCAGCTTCAATTGCGAAATATTCTGACCCTAAAATAGGACTAAAACAAATAGAAATTGAAGTCAATAATGAAGCGCAGAATGTAAAAATAACTGTCACAAAATATGCTGACAGACCAGCGAATGTCTCTGTTTCAAAGACAGGAAAAGTTTACCAGTACTTGCAGATAAATGCAACAAACTTAGCAGGCAAGCTTGACAAAGCAAAAGTTAAATTCAAAGTGGAAAAATCATGGACAACAAGCAATAATATCGATAAAGAGAAGGTTATTGTTTCCAAATTCAATGAAAGCGCAAGCAAATGGAATGAATTGTCTACGACATACGCATCAGAAGACGCAACATACTACTATTATGATGCCGAAGTAACGAGCTTTAGTTATTTTGCAATTTCAGAAAAAGCTGTTGTTAGTGGCGGAGATACTGGAGGAACAGGAGTCAGTGGAGAACCAACAGCTAAACAAGAAACCAGTTTAATATGGTTGTGGGTTTTGATAGCTGTGGTTGTTGTGATAGCAGTAGGATATCTAATAAAGAGAAAGAACCAGTAATTCTATCTTTTTGTGTTACTTTTAATAATAAATAGGGGGTTTGATTATATAAAAATTGTTAAAAAGCCTTTACTTCTAATTTCTTAGATATGGACGACGCTAGCGCGAATTATATTAAACTTGCAAAAGAGACAGAGATTTGCAAGAATTGCAAGAATATTGTTGTTGGAAGAGGAAACATTCAGGCAGATATAATGTTTATTGGAGAGGCTCCTGGAAGGAATGAGGATGAACAGGGATTACCTTTTGTAGGAGCTGCTGGAAAAAATCTCGATAAGCTTTTGGAGAAGGTTGGATTAACTATAAATGATGTTTATATTGCTAATATCCTTAAATGCAGACCTCCAGAAAACAGAAATCCTTTGCCAGAGGAAATAAAGGCACATGCACCTTGGCTAATTGAGCAAATAAAACAGATAAAACCAAAAGTAATATGTTCTTTGGGAAACTATTCCACAAAGTTTTTCTTGGCTAATGGAAACGTCGAAGATATGGAAAAAATGCCAGGAATAACGCAAGTACATGGAAAAATAAAGATGATGAACTTCATGGGATTAAAGATAAAATTAATTCCTTTATTTCATCCTGCTGCAATAATTTACAAAAGAGAATTGACTGGTGCTTGGGAGAATGATATGGAGGTTGTGAAATCAGAGACCAACCAGAAAAGTTTACTTTGAATCTCCATTTTTGAATTTCTTTTCAAGAAGGAATAGTTCTAAATCGCTTGGTTTTTTCAAGACTTTTGAGTTCCCTGCTTTATTGACAATTACCTTTACTTCATATTTAACATTTCTTG
Source organism: Candidatus Woesearchaeota archaeon (assembly GCA_964363245.1). Taxonomy (GTDB): domain Archaea; phylum Nanobdellota; class Nanobdellia; order Pacearchaeales; family GW2011-AR1; genus JAGVNG01. The sequence goes on from CAYIHJ010000013.1 coordinate 11,179, forward strand.
AGAGATCATGAGGGATAGTTGTAGGACTCCCTTCTATTATAAAAGAATATAATTGTTCTCCATCAAAACCAAAACCCTTTCTATCTAAATATTTTTTATGATCTGAATAATCTTTTAGACTTTTATCATAATAACTAAAATCATTAAACAATTTTTCTCTTAATTCCCTGTCCTCATCATTTAAAGTTTGAAAATCTTCGTATTGAGGACTTCCATGACGAGCAACATCTTCAGAATCAGTTTTAGAAGTGAATATTCTAGAGCAAGTAGTGATGTTTACAGCCATAAATACTCTTAAAATTGAAGATTTATATTGTTAATTGTTATCGAAGATATATTTCGTCTTTACAAACTTATAAAGATTACAAATTATTCACTTTTTAGATGAATCTCTACGAATGAATTTATAATGTGCGTCAGCAGTTTTTTCATTGCACTTAGAACAAGCATCCTTTAAAGTGTATAATTTGCAGTGCGTACACTTTTTTAATTTCATCCCAAATGAACAAGATATTCTTTAAGCCTTGGATGAAATGAAGTCTTGAAATGTTTTTCTACTTCAGATGGTTTTACCCATTTAAGTTCCTTAAGTTTTCCACCTTTCTTAATTTTTCCACTAAGAGCTTCACATAAGAAATAAACAGCCATAACATCTCTTTTTTCTTCATATGTTTTTGCAAATACTGCTCCAAGATTTTTGACAATAAGTCCTGTTTGTGTTGTAATTTTATCTTTTAGAGTTTTATTGATTTCTCCGTCGCTGGTGAGATCTCCTCCAGGGAAACTCCAAGTTAATTGAGGCAAGTGAGGGTCATTTTCCCTCCTTCCAATGAGAATTTTTCTTTCTTTTGGGTCAAAAATAATTCCCAAAATTATTACTTTAAAATTATTTTTCGCTTCCATCTTTTCTATAACCTTATGCTTATTTGTTTATTTTTAAGCTTTGTGATATTCAGAAATGATTTATTATAATATAAAAACTTTTTAAAAGTTTTTATTTACTTCTCTTTAATGCTAAATTCCATCCCTTTATTTTTCGCTATTTTCTCTATATTCTCAAGAATTTTTCTTAGTTCATTGTCAGCAGACTTTATATCGTCGGACTCTGATTCAATACTATATCTTCCTCCTGATATGTACCGTATTTTTGTGGTTTTTGAATTACTTAAAATTTCTTTTATGTCATTTACTCCTGTTGGACCGGTGCTTGATAGGTAGAATTCTTTTTTTATGACTGCTTTTTTCTTTTTCTGGGCCATCAATATTTCAAGAATTTTTTCAGAGTCATTTTTTCCTACAATTTTTTCAAGCTCTTTTGGGTTTTCCTTGGCTTTTTGGAAGAAATCAT
>CAYIHJ010000014.1:0-11559 GCA_964363245.1 Candidatus Woesearchaeota archaeon
AAATCTATTTTTCCATTAGTTTCAATTTGTTTTAGAGCTTTAATGATTATTTCTGCAAAAGATTCTTTTGAATCCTCCGCACCCTTACCAGTCATTGCTGTCATTGCTATCTGTTTAAGGATTTCTTCGTCATCTTTGGTTATCTTCAATGCCAGGTCATTTAAAATTTCCTGAGATTTGTCTGCAGCAATCCTGTATCCTTTTGTTATCACAGTTGGATGTATTTTCATATCAAGAAGTTTTTCGGCGTTTTCAAGCAACTTCCCTGCTATCATTACTGCGGTTGTTGTTCCATCTCCAACTTCTATTTCTTGGGTTTTTGCAATCTCGACCATCATCTTTGCAGCAGGATGTTCTATCTGCATTTCTTCCAATATTGTAACACCATCGTTTGTAACAATTATATCATTAGTGGGAGAAACAAGCATCTTGTCCATTCCTCTTGGACCCAAGGTTGTTTTTACTATGTCTGCAACCATTTTTGCAGCCAGAATATTATTTCTTTGAGCATCTTTTCCAATTAGTCTTTGGATATCTTCTGGCATTAGAACTACTGATTTGTCTGGCATTTTTTAATAATCTTATACAATCCAAGAAGAAATAATTTATCTTATAAATATTATTATGTTGTAGAGAACATATCTCAATTTGAGAAAATTTATTAACTAAAAGCCTTTATTTTTAATATGGATAATATACTAGTCGCTGATATAATGACTAGGGACCCTGTAACAATAGGACCAGGAGCAACTCTTCTTGATTGTGCAAAAATGATGGTGAAAAAAAAGGTTGGAAGTCTTCTTATTGTTCACGAGAAAAAATTATTGGGTTTTATCGACGAGAAAGACATTCTGTGGGCAATGATAAAGAAATCAAAAGATGACCTTTCAAGGATAATTGCTCTAGATATAGCCCCCAGAAAAATAGGAACTATAAATCCGTTCATAAGTATAAAAGAAGCTGTAAAGAAGATGAAGAAGCTAAAATTTGAAAGACTTCCAGTCATACATAATGGCGAATTAGTTGGAATTATTACAGTTAAGGACATATTAGAATTCTATCCTGGATTATATTCTGAACTTGATGAGATGTCTGGAATAAGAGAAGAATACAAGAAACTTTTGAGAGTAAAAACAGCCCAAATAATTCCAAGGACTAGAGATGGGATATGTGAAGAATGTGGAAAAAGGGATATTTTGTTCAAAGTAAATGGAATGCTTATGTGCGAGAGTTGCAGAAGTAAGATATAGCTATTAATATTTAGATTACACGATAGCCTATAATTTTTTAGTTAAGTATTTAAATAATATTTCTGTCGTATCTTTATCTAATAAAGAGGGAATATAATAATAAATAAAATGTCGGAAAAAGAAACAATCTTCTCGAGTAAAATAAAATACAGTGGAGTTTTTTTGTTTAAGGATCTTTACAAATTTTGCTATGAATGGTTGACTGAGGAAACTGGTTTAGGTATAATTGAAGACGGATATAAAGAAAAATTGAGTGGAGATTCTAAAGAAATAGAAGTAGGATGGACAGGCTCAAGCGAAATGACCGACTATTTCAAATTTGAAGCGAAAATATCTCTTGTTGTTAGTGGTTTGACAAAAATTGAAATAAACAAAGATGGGGCCAAAGTTGGAATGAACAAAGGCGCTATTCAGATTTCAATAAAAGGTAACCTTATAAGAGATTATCAGGGGAAGTTTGAGACAACTGCATTCAATAAATTTCTCAGAAGCATATATGAAAAATGGGTTATATCATCTAGAATAGATCATTACGAAGACAAAATCATAAGCGAATGCGATGAATTTTTAAGTCAGGCTAAAGCTTACCTTGATTTAGAAGGGAAAAAATGAAAAGTCTGGAAAATATCAAGATAGAAATCTTTAAATATAAATTATTTCTGATTTGAATATGAAAAGAGCATTTATATTTGTGTTTTTGGTTCTAATGGTTCTTCCACTTGTTCTTTCTCTTAACTTAAAAGTTGAAAAAATAAGTTCTAATGAGGTGATGGTTGCTGACCTAAAGAAGTCAGCAGAATTTAATCTTAACATAACTAACTTAGCAGGAGCCGATAACATTGAGTTTTATAATCTTCTTGGATTTCAAATGTATCCAGTAGGAACAACCTATCTTGGCCCAGGGGAAACCAAAGAAATAATACTAAAAATAATTCCAATAGGAGACATAAAAGAAAGAGGGTATTATACTTTTGATTATTTCATAAGGGGAACAGATGGGGGAGAAACAAACCAAAAATTGTCTTTTGAAATAGTAGATTTGAAAGATGCTTTTGAAGTTGGTTCAGGCAACATAGAAACAGAATCAGAATCTATACAGATATATATTCACAACAAACACAATTTCAACTTTGGAGATATGAAAGCAAAATTCAGCTCGTCCTTCTTTGAATTTGATAAGAGTTTTAGTCTTGGACCATATGAAAGGAAAACTTTTGATGTTAAACTAAGCAAAGAAGATTTCAAGAGCTTAATGGCAGGATTTTATACTTTAAATGTTAAGGTTGATGTCGATGGAAAAACAGCAGATATGGAAGGAGTTATAAAATATTCTGAAAAAGATATATTAACAACAACTTCTACAGATTATGGATTTGTGATAAATACCAATGTCATAAAAAAAGTTAATAGTGGGAATGTTGCAGCTGAAGCAGAAACAATAATTAGAAAAAATATTATCTCAAGATTGTTCACTACCATTACCCCCGAGCCAGATAACGTTGACAGACAAGGATTTACAGTTTATTATACTTGGAACAGAGAGTTAAATCCTGGAGAGGTTTTAGAAGTAAATGTAAAAACAAATTGGTTGTTCCCTTTTTTGGTTGTACTGCTTGTAGTGGCAATAATTCTTCTTGTAAAACAATATTCAAAGACAAATATTGTGTTGAAAAAAAGAGTTAATTTTGTAAGAGCTAAAGGTGGAGAATTTGCTTTGAAGGTTTCTATATTTGTTAGTGCAAGAAAGTTTGTTGAAAGAGTAAATATAATTGATAGACTTCCTCCTCTTGTGACTCTGTATGAAAGATATGGAGGAGAAAAACCAACAAGATTTGATGAAAAGAATAGAAGATTAGAATGGAACTTTGAAAAGCTTGAGGCAGGAGAAACAAGGGCATTGTCATATATAATATTCTCAAAAGTAGGGGTTCTTGGAAAGTTTGCTCTTCCTACTGCAAGTGCTATATATGAAAAAGATGGTGAGATAAACGAGACGGACTCAAACAGAGCTTATTTTATAGCTGAACAAAGAGTAAAAGATCCTGAAGAGAGATAAATTTTTAAAAAATTTATTTTATTTGTTTTAAGATATCGTTTGTTTTTAATATATGACTTATCCATTGTTCAAGTGAAATCCCTTCCCAATTCCATGAATTAGGATGATGGAATTCTTCCAGAAACACTTTTATTTTTTGAGAAAATATTTCAAATTTTTCTTTGAATTTATCAGAAATTTCTAAATTATTAAATGAACATTTATACCAATTAGGCTCTTTACCCTTTTCTTCCATTTGACAAGGACAATAAGAAATTATTACTATAGCACATTGATTTCCATTTTGATCTATCATAATATCGGTATCATGTTGAAGATGAAATCCGTAGAAAGGACAGGGATGTCTTTCTTTTTGAAAATAAGGTTTTGCATTTCCCTCTTTTTTAAACAGGTTAATCATAATCATACTAAGAAGAAATGATTTATAATATTTATTATTGAGGAGATAACTGGAAATTTATGAATAACAAACCTTAAAAATCAACATCTTCTTTTATTTTTTGTATCCCCTCATAGCTCAGTGGTAGAGCGTTCGGCTGTAGATAATGTCTAAGGTGGATATTCCAATCTGGAAATTAAATGAAACCCCAAAAGCCGAGCAGAGCCCGAAAGATCCCCGGTTCGAGTCCGGGTGGGGGGATTTTTTATAATATATATCGAATGCTATATTTGATATCAAAGATATCTTTATATATCGAGGAAAAGCCGTTGTTCCAACGATAAAATGAAATATTCACAATTAAACATGAGAATTACCGAGTATAAACAGGGTATAGAAATATTTAAAAGTCGGGTATATTTATTAAAAATTAACAAAAAATGAGGTCGAAAACTGAAAAGAACATAAAAGGTATTGAGTTTGCACCTGAAGAAGAGGAAAATCAGGAAGAGATTTTTGAAGAGGAGATTGATTCATTAGATCTTGACGGCTAATCTTTATTTTATATTTAATTTTATTTCGTTATCCTCTTTGCTTAACTCAGGCCCATCATAGGAAACAACAAACTTAAGCTCATCTGTGCTTATCTGCAGTACCAGAATATTTGTAAGAGTTATTTTTGTTCCATAACCTATTTCCAATTCCTTTACTTCAAATTCTTTTATTAATTTTTCATCTGCATATATTTTTACTATTGAATTTCCAGAATTTTTTAGTCCATTGTTAACAATTGTGAGATTTGTATCTAGGTATTTTCCATGCATGACTGCCGAAACATTCTCTATTGACAAATCTACATAGCTTGGAGTTGAATATAAATTATCTATTGTGTCAATTATATCCTGTCCTATTTCCTGATTACATTTGCTAATCCCATACATAATATTATCTGGATTTGGAGAATGATCAAAACCAAGAACATGAAATAGTTCATGTATTCCTACATTTGGATTAACACACTGAGATTCCCTTATCAAAAGAACCTGTCCTTTCTTTATAACATTAAAGTTAGATGTCTTTGTTATGTTTGTTGGTCCTCCTTCTCCAGCTATAAACAGATTCCCCTCTAACTTGTTTCTTGAGTCACAAGTTACAATTATCTCTTCGTCGCTTTCAACGCTATTAAACTCCAATACTGTTTTGTTGGAGATTATATCAAAAGCTCTTTCCATATCTTCTTTTTTACCAAGAGGACAATCTTCTATTTTATAGGAAATAGTAAGGGTTGGAAATCTCATTTTTGGATAAAATTGCATTCCATTACTTGATTCATTAAGACTGAAATTATAATTTCTTTCTTTGAATCCAAAATTCACTGAAGCAAAAGGATCAATAAAATAAAAACTGAGAAGGAAGATTACCAAAATAAAGAATATCACGCTTAAGATTATCTTCAATGTCATAATAGTATTCCGCAGGTAGATTATATAAATATTATTAAATAAAATAATAAGAAAAAAAGTTTTCTATTAGTAATCGGCGTCCCAGTCATCTGTTTCTTCTTTATCGCCATCTTCCGCATCAGGATCTACTTCATCTTCGAGATCTTCCGAAACCGAGCTGACATTCTTTTCTTTTTGTTTTTTTTCCATCTTTTTAACCTCTAATTAAAAACCAAAGGATGGAGTGTTTTTTAAAGTTTTCTGTGATTAAAAAGCCGAAATATATTTTATAAAGGCGAAAATTATTATCCTTATTATAATATGATAAATATATCTGATGGCGCAATTAATTTTAATAAACAGATACTTTTCGGCGAAATAGGGGCAATGATTGGAGCACCATTATTCAGTTATACTGCCTCACAATTTTTTTCATCACCAAATACTATATCTGCAATAACTGTAATAGGAGTAATCATTACAGCCTCAGCCTTTTGGCTAACCTTGAGAATTTATGATAAAACAAGAAATGGTAAAATTGAAACTAGAAAATTCCTTGAAGATCTTGCTTATTTTACTCCCGTGGCTTTTGTGATCTCTTTTTTGGTATATTATCCTACTCTCTTTTTCTTATCTCGTTTTTTATTTTCAAATGATTATAGGATTGTTTCATCTGCAATAATATCACAAATGACTGCATTTGTTATTTTCCTTACATCAATTAATTTTTATAGATATTTCTTAATAAGATTAACTGGAAGAGCACTTTAGGGTATGCCGGGGCGTACACTTTAAATACTCTCTAAATTACCAAATTATAGTTGTTGGAAATAGAGCTTTCGATTGCGTATCTGCTCAATCTGGGCATACTATTTCTTTTATACGCGCTAAAGGTTTGAATCAAAATGGAAAAGTTTAAGAAATTAGGCTTAAGCGAAGAGCTTTTGAAATTACTAGAAAAAGCCAACTTCAGTGAGCCAAGTGAAATACAAGAGAAAGTAATTCCTCTAATTTTGGAAGGAAAAGATGTTATTGGGGGTTCTGCTACTGGAAGTGGAAAAACTCTCGCCTTCGGGGCTGGAATCATAGAGAGGACTACACCGGGAAGAGGCGCGCAAGTTCTTGTTTTGGTTCCTACAAGAGAATTAGCCGAACAAGTAGGACATGTATTCATAAAGTTTTCAGGTTACAGGCAATTAAATGTTGCAATGGTTTATGGTGGAGTAAGCATAGTTAATCAGATAAGGGACCTACGGGATTCAGAAATCATTGTTGGAACTCCTGGAAGAATTCTTGACCATTTGCAGAGAGGCACAATAAACCTTTCACATGTGAAAGTATTGGTACTAGATGAAGCTGACAGAATGTTAGATATGGGCTTTATTTACGATGTTGAAAAGATAATAAAAAATTGTCCTAAAGAAAGACAAACTCTTCTATTCTCTGCCACTATTTCTCAAGATATAGAAAACATTGCCAGTAAGCATATGCGAAATCCCATAAGTGTTTCAGTAGAATCATATGTTGATCCTGAAAAACTTCATCAGATTTATTACGACATCTCCAAGAATCTAAAGTTTTCCCTTCTCGTACATTTGCTTAAGAAAGAAGAATATGGATTGGTGATGGTATTTTGTAACACAAGACATAATACAAACTTTATTGGTAATAATTTAGAAAGTTTAGGAATAGATACGCTAGTTATACATGGAGGACTCACACAGAGCAAGAGAAATAGTATTATAGAAAAATTCAACGAAAATAAAGTTTATGTTCTTGTATGCACTGATATTGCCGCAAGAGGATTGGATATCCCGGGGGTTTCACATGTCTACAATTATGACATTCCAAAAAAGAGTAAGGATTACATCCACAGAATAGGAAGAACTGCAAGAGCTGGAAAAGAAGGAATTGCAATAAATCTTATTTCAGAAAAAGATTATGAGAATTTCAACAATGTTCTTAGAGATAGTTCTTTGAATATAAAAAAGGTAGAAACTCCCGAAGTTGGAATGGTTAATATAAAACTAGATAGACACGTGCACGAAAGAAGAGGGGGATTCGGCAGGGGCTCTGGCCAGGGGAGAGCCAGAGGTTATGGTAGAGAGAGGGATAGAGATGGGGGAGCAAGAAGCAGAAGCCCATCTAGACGTTATGAGAGAAGAGATGGAGATAGAGATAGTAGTGGCGGTGGAGCTGGAAGAAATAACTCTCGTGGCTCAAGAAATTCTTTTAGGGGAAATCCATCAAGAGGAAGAAGGTAAACGCCCCAACCGGGAATCGAACCCGGATCGCATCCGCGACAGGGATGAGTCATAGCCGTTAGACCATTGAGGCTTAACATATTTTATAGAATTCCGTTTTTAAAACTTGTTATCTCTTTCCCTCAATTCTTTTATGCTTTGAAAGCGTGTATATAACAGATATGAAAAGGTATGCGGGAATTACATAAATTGCAATGCTTGTGAATAGTGGTTCGTCAAATCCTGCGAATCTAAATACTAGATTATGAATTATTATTGAAAGAGCCCAAACTATTATTACATAAAGAGATTTCCTAATATGCAGAAGAAAGAAATGGTCGAATATGTTTTCTTCTCTTATTTTATCTTGTGTTGTGTTTTTACTTTGTCTTTTTTGCTTCAATCTTTTTTGTGCCATTCATATACCTCCATAGTGCTTTTGGGATTTTAATGCTTCCATCTTTTTGCTGGTTGTTCTCCATTATCGCGACAAGAGCACGGGATGTCGCGATTGCAGTATTGTTAAGCGTATGCGCGAAGTATCTATTCTTACCATCATCTATTTTTATATTTAATCTTCTTGCCTGTGCTTCTTCCATATTTGTAAGAGAAGTAACTTCAAAATATTTGTTTTGCCTTGGACTCCAAGCTTCTAGGTCACAACTTTTTGCCTTAAGGTTTGAAAGATCACCTGAACAAGATTCAATTACTCTTATTGGAATCCCTAGAGCTTTGAATATATCTATGGAATACTTCAGCATTTTATCATACCATTTGTAAGACTCAGAAGGCTCACATATAACTATCATTTCTTGTTTATTGAATTGGTGTGTTCTGAATATTCCTTTCTCGTCTATTCCATGACTCCCTATTTCTTTTCTAAAACACATACTATACGAAGTTTGTTTTATTGGTAAATCTGCTTTCATCAAAGTCTTGTTTATGAATTGGCCAATTAGAGGATGCTCGGAAGTTGCTATAAGATACAAATCTTCTCCTTCTATCTTATAAGACATTACATTTATTTCCTCTCTAGAGTAAACTCCTTCAAGAACTTCTTTTTTTATCATTAAAGGGGTCTCAACATATTCGAATTCTTGCTTAACCATATAATCTCTTGCAAAATTTATTAAAGCAATATTCAGAAGAGCCAAATCTCCTTTCATATAATAAAATCCTTTTCCTGAAACCTCTGCTGAAGTATCAAAGTCCAAAACCTTTAGCTTTTCTCCAAGCTCTGCATGACCCACCGCATCAAACTTTAGTTTCTTTGGTTTTCCCACTGCTTTTCTAACTACATTTTGAGATGCATCTTTTCCTATAGGAACAGAAGAGTGAATTATATTAGGAATTTGATACATTATCTTTTCTATTTTTTCTTCTAAAGATTTTCTGGTTCCTTCTGTTTTTGCTATCTCTTCAGGAATTGATTTGGCTTTCTTTATGAGTTCGTTTGCTTTTTTCTCATCTTTTGATTTTTTTGCCTGATTAATCGATTCAGCAACATGATTTCTTTCGCTTCTCAAAGTATCTTCTTTATATCTTAGTTTTCTCCATTCTGTGTCTAATTTTACAACTTCATCAACAAGATGAAGCTTCTCAGTTTGGAATTTTTTCTTTATATTTTCTTTTACAAGCTCTGGATCCTCTCTGAGGAGTTTTATGTCAATCATTCAAACAATTAGAAAGAATTATATTTAAATTATTCTAATTGAATAAACATTTAAAAATCTGTTATGCTAAATAAGAACATGGCAGAGGTGACTGGTGGACTTATAGGAGAGATTATTAAGGGGTATAATATTTTTTTGGCTAGCTTGCCTTTGTGGGCTCAGAACTTCATAAACCTCTTCTTACTTGTTATTCTTATTGTAGCTTATTCCATTCTGATATGGAAATTTTATAGATTTATAGCAACAAAGAATTTTTTTGGATTGAATCTTAATAAATATAATAAATCAAATCGTAATTTAGGAGAAAAGATTGGAGCGTGGTTTCTTTATTTGCTTGAATATATCATAATAATACCATTCCTTATATTCTTCTGGTTCGCAATGCTCACATTTTCCCTAACAATACTAACAGTAGGGATAGAAATTGATGTGATTTTGATTATTTCTGCCTTAATTATAGCAGCAATAAGGATGACTGCTTATTACAAAGAGGATTTATCAAGGGAACTTGCAAAACTCCTTCCATTTAACCTTCTTGCAATTGCAATGTTGACTCCTGGTTTCTTTGATCTAGAAAGAATAATTGGAAACTTATCCAAATTGTCTACCTTTTTCAATGATATAATTATTTACCTTCTATTTATAGTTCTTCTAGAAGTTATCCTTAGATTCCTTGACTTTATCTTTTCTCTGCTTGGACTAGAGGAAGAAGGCGAAGAAAAAGAAGCCTGACTGCATAAAAAGGTTTTTAAACTATTTTTGAAATCTTATTACATGCCAAAAGTAAGAATAAAGCTCAACAGCACAGATATAGGAATGCTTAATGCTATTTGCACAACTATTAAGGATGTTGCACAAAGATCTGGAATAAATATTTCTGGACCAGTTCCACTTCCAACTCAACGACTGAAGATAACAACAAGAAAATCTCCTTGTGGTGATGGGACTGCAACATTTGATAATTTCGAAATGAGAATTCACAAGAGACTTATTGATCTTCCTGCAAACGAAAAAATACTTCACCATATCATGAAAATGCAGATTCCAAAGTCAGTTAATATTAAGATAGAGATGAAGGACTAAGAACTATCATATAAATATTTTTATACTATTTTTCTAACAATTTTCTATGAATATTTATTATGGCGCATCTATCTTTGGAGCAGAAGGAGATTCAAATTTTAATAGAAAGATAATAATGTATCTTAAAAAATATGGGAATGTTTTAAGTGAACATCTTTTTGATGATGACTATAAAAAACTGGAAAAACTATCAGCAAAAGAAATTCATGATAGGGATGTTGCTTGGATAGAAGAATCCAATGCTCTTGTAATGAATGTTTCTGCACCTTCTTTAGGAGTAGGTTATGAAATAAAAACAGGAAGTGTTCTGCTTAAACCTATTCTTTGTCTTTGGACACTGCAAGAAGGAAAGAAACTTTCTGCTATGATTGAAGGCTCTCCTAACGTTGAAGTCTGTAAACATAAAGATTTAGAGCAAGCAATAAATGGGGTAAACTCTTTTATGCAAAGAATAAAGTAAAGTATATTTTTTATCATATATTTGTTTTTAAAAGGTGAAGTTTAGAATTGTTGATGGATGAAGAAAAAACCCCTATTGCACTTTCTCGATTTACTGTTCCATCTCTTGACGAAATTCTTGGGAAACCTTTTCCTGTTCTTGATGATGGATTTGTAAGAGTAGTGGATTATATGGGAAGCGATCAATCAATTGTGCAAGCTGCAAGAGTTTCTTATGGAGAAGGCACAAAAAAAGTTAGTGAAGATCGTGGATTGATAAGATATTTGATGAGGCATAGACACACTACTCCTTTTGAAATGGCTGAAATAAAGTTACATGTAAGAGTTCCAATGGATGCATGGAGACAATGGATAAGACATAGGACTGCAAATGTAAATGAATATTCAACAAGATATTCTATCGCAATAGATAAAGCTCAACAAACCCCTCCAGATCAATGGAGACTTCAATCTGGATCAAATAAACAGGGGAGTTCTGGATTTTTTGGAGAAGAAGATGGAAAGAAATTTAGTGAAGAGGAAACAGAACTTCAAAAACAGTCTAGACAAATATATGAAGCAAGGGTTGAAAAAGGGATGGCTAGAGAACAAGCAAGAAAAGATCTTCCTCTTTCAACTTATACAGAGGCTTACTGGAAAACAGATTTGCACAACTTATTGCATTTCTTAAGTCTGAGAATGGAAAAACATGCTCAAAAAGAAATAAGAGATTATGCCAATGTAATTGGTAATGAAATTACTTCAAAATGGGTTCCATTTACATGGGAAGCTTTTGTTGATTACCGATTAAATGGAATGTCTTTATCAGGGTCAGAAATAGGGTTGTTAAGAAGTATGATAGGTTTAGGAGGATTGAAATTTGAGAATTTAGATAATTATAAAGGAACTATCTTTTTCAATGAAAGTAAAAATGAATTGAGTAGAGAAGGGCAAGAGCTCCAAGAAAAATTAAGAGTAATAAAAGAAGGGAAGTA
>CAYIHJ010000015.1:0-10531 GCA_964363245.1 Candidatus Woesearchaeota archaeon
AATACTGAATTACCATGCCTTGATTGACAGGAATTCCCAAATCAATCATTTTTTTAGCAATTGTAACATGGGGAGTTATAGCCTTATACTCAGAAATTGGTTTCTTCAATTGAGTTTTAATCATTATCTCTTTTCTCTCAATATTTCTTGACTTAACTTTTTTTATAATCTCTCTTGTAAATTTAACAGCTTCTTTTTCATTACCCTCCTTAAGAATAAGATATAAGACGTTATTCTGTAAATTTCTTGCAAGATTACACCAGTCTCTCCTAACTGTTTCAAATCCTCTTATTTTTAGCTTACCATCTTTGTTTATTAGAGCATATTTCTTTTTTGCTCCTATATTTCCTGCTCTTGTAGTAACCCAGATACCTCTCTTAAAGAAACCTTCAAGCTCAAGCTCCATTATTCCCGGAAGTTTTTCATTTAAGTTTTTTAGGAACGAGATTGTTTGGGCTTCTGTTTTTTTGTTTAGTAGAAATGCGATGCTGTCAGTGTCAGAATAAATTGTCTTATATCCTGTTGCGTCTATTTTATCTATTGTGTCTTGTATGGCTTTTCTTGCGAATGCCGCGGTAGCGGCTGCAGCTTCTCTACAATAATATCTTGCTCCAAAAAATCCTTGGTAGCCATAAGATGAATTTGCCAGTAGTTTGAACGCGTTGCTTCTTGCAGTTGTAATTGCGTCTTCTTTTACTTTTAACTCTTGTTTGTATTTTTTTCTTAGAATAATTATTTCCTTTAGCATTTCAGAAAAGAATCCGGGGGTTGATGAGAAACTGACTTTTTTACCTTGAGTTTCAATAGTGTGTGAATCTTTTTCAGGTTTTTCTAAGAACGTTGATTTAGAGAGATTATAAGTTACAATTGTACTTCCATAACTTGAGGTGAAATCAAAAATAGCAAGATTCTCATATAATCCGGGAATAGGTTGGAAAACAAATGCTCCCTCATATTTTTCTTTTGCTCTTCTTTCTCCTATTTCATCGTGTGTTGGGCGTTTCTCAGGAATTTCATTGAATTTTTCAAGATTGTGTAGGATGAAAGCTTCAACATTTTTTGACATACTATTTCTTGAAACCTCAAAAGTTGGTTCTTGCATTACTCTTGAAAATTCTCTCATGTCTGGCCAGAATTTAAAGAACAATCTGTAAGTAAGATCTGAATCTTGTAGATTGTATAAGAAGTAATCTTTCCAATCTGAATCGGACATTTTTGAAGATGACTTGAATTCGAAGTTAGTCTTTTTATCTCCCAGAAATTCTTTTGACACATCGTTAAGAGACATGGTTTCAGATTGCATATACTGGGAGTATGCAGTATCTACAAATTTAAGCAAATCAACATGAACCATTCCTTCTATTCTGCAAGTCATAACAGCTCCCCTATGGAAAGATGGTTGGCTTCCATCAAGTCCAAGAGGAAGCTTTATTTTGTGAAATTCTGCTCTTGCTTTTATGTATGGCATGTCGAAACCATCACTAAAATATCCGACAAGAAAATCTGGAGTGAGTTTTTTAGTATATTCAACAAATTTTTCTAATAATGCTTCTTCGTCTTTGACATATTCAACAAAATCCAAATCTTTTTCTTTTGTCTTGGTTTTTTTTGATGCAATTACTTTTTTGAAATTTTCTGAAACTAGCGAGATCATTAATATTTCTCCTTTTCCAATTTGAAATTCATCGGTTTCTATGTCAAACGCCAAAACTTTAGGCGTAAATGTTTTGTTACTTATTTCCTTAGCTGATTTAAGTTTTATGCATATATCAACTTCCAATACTGTACCTATTCCTCCAAATTCTTGACTATTGTTTAAAATTTCTCCCTCTATAGTATACCAATTCAGAGGGATGAGTTTTTTTTCAATAATATAGTGAGTTACAAAGCCTAAATCATATCCCCTTCTCTTTTCTATCTCTGGAACCCCTAGCTTATCTGCAATATCGTGAAGATCCTTGTAATTTGTTGCAAATATTTTTAGTGCTTTTACATCTTTTCCCAAAAATTTCTTATTGTGGAGCTCAACTTTCTCAACCATTGTTTTTCTCCCATTTACGTCTAATTGTATTTTTCCAACTTTTTCAACCAGCTTTGCTGTTTCTTTTTCACTTAAGCCTTCTTTTGCAATGGCCCAGAAATACACTGGACAAGAATCTATTACACAAACTCTCTTACCTTTTTCGTCCCTTCCTATAATCTTAATGTAGTTTCTTCCTTCAAAATCGAAGTAACTATAGTCTATTGGAATAAAATTTATTTGCATTTAATTAAGGAGAATTTAACTTATTTAAAATTAAGCCTAAAAACAGATTGTTTCTGGAGAATATAGTTATCATAAAGTTTATATACTCCTAAAGAGTAACTACAATATGAGTAAAAGGAATAGGGATGAAAAGCTTATAGAAAATTATCAAAATTATAGTTCTGACAATGATCCTACGGGAGAAATAGGACACAGGTTGGCAGATGCTGTAACAAAAATGGCAAAAAGTGAACGAAAAGATATTTCTCATTGGCTTTCTGAAAAGAGACAAGCAGGAATTTTGAAAACTCATTCTCCAAAAGGAGAACCCTCTCAAAGTGAAGTAGCGAAAATTATATATGATGCTGTTTCGAAGCAAAGAATCCCGATGGCCGATGCTGTTTCTTTAGTAAGAAAAGTTCTTGAGGATAATAACTATCACAAAATTCCTTTTAATTTGGAATATATTCCAACTTCAAAAGCAAAGGACGGGATGATTGTTGCTTATGCAAAATATATGCTTCACAAATATAATTTTCCAGTTGAACCTTATCTCAATACTTATAAAGAATAGTTCTTACTGGCAATAACAGAGAATTAAATGGGATTGAATATACGTGAGATAATACCTAGAAGGGAAATAGAGATGTCTGAGTTAAAAGGTAAGATTCTTTGTGTTGATGCCTTTAATGCTTTGTATCAATTTCTTTCTTCTGTGAAGCAGGCTGACGGAACTCCTTTGATGGACGAGAAGAAAAGAATAACAAGCCATCTTTCTGGAATATTTTATAGAAATATTTCATTGCTTGAAGAAGGAATGAAATTAGTTTATGTTTTTGATGGAGAACCTCCGGGACTTAAAGGAAAAACTCATCAAAAAAGAGGAGAGAACAGAGAGATAGCTAAAGAAAGATATGAAGAAGCAAAAGACAAAGAAGATTTCGAAGGAATGAGAAGATATGGTAATCAGCTAATAAGATTGAATGATGAAATGATTGAAGAAAGTAAAGAACTCCTTGATGCAATGGGCATAGGAGTTATTCAGGCTCCTGGAGAGGGTGAAGCTGAAGCAGCTTATTTGGCTAGAGTTAAGAAAGAAGTTAGTGGAAGTGTAAGCCAAGATTATGATAGCTTGCTTTTTGGAGCACCTAATCTCATAAGAAATCTTACTCTTGCCAGAAGAAGAAAAACTTTTTCAGGATATGTAGAAGTAAAACCTGAAGTCATCGAATTGAGTAAGGTGTTGAATCTGTTGGAAATAAATTTGGACCAGCTTATATGTTTGGGAATTTTAGTTGGGTCAGATTATAATCCTCGAGGAATACCAGGAATAGGACAAAAAAGGGCATTGCAGATGGTTAAGACATACAAGCAACCAGTTCTAATATTCAAAGCCGTTGAAGAACAAATGCTGAATTTGCCACAAGAAGACAGGTTTGATTGGAAGGAAATATTTGAACTGTTTCACAGACCAAACGTAAAAACTTTTGAAATAAAATTCAATAATATAGATGAAGAGAAGATTAAAAAAATATTAATTGAGGAGCATAACTTCTCTTCAGAAAGAGTTAATAAGCAACTTGAAAGATTGAGAGATATTAAAGAGAAGAATAAGCAGAAAAATTTAGGTAAGTGGTTTTAATTTTTCAGCTGCGATAGGTCTAAACCAATCGGAAGCAAAAAATTTAGGTAAATGGTTTTAACTAATTTTATTAGAGAATATATTTCTTTGTTGCGTCTATTATATTTGAAGGCATAACATTCATTCTTTGACTTATCTCTGTTTCATTATTTCCATAACCTCTTGATTTTAGATAATTTATGAAATGAGCCCAGTTTCTGTACATCCCAGGATTTGGTTGTTTATCCGCTATTACTCTGTATGCTTTTGCTTCTGCAATTAATCTTGGCATTCCGTTAATTACTCCGGGTGTACTAGGATTCCCTGGTAATCTGTTTCTTCTTTTCCACCACCAAATTGTGCCTATCAAAAAAAGAATAGCCCCAATTATCAAGGTAGTTAGTTTGTCATTTACTAAATCTGTGAAAAGCGCTATTAAAGTCAATAAAATTCCAAGAATCATAAGAGTTTTGCCTCTGTATTTGAATAATAAAATTACTAACAAAACCAAGAATGCAATTAAGAGATAAAGAAAAATATCTCCAGAAAACCCAATATTACCTAAAGTATCATTCAAACTGAACCATTTATTTATTCCATAAGTTGCTCCTAATGAAAGCAGTATACTTATCAGCCCTGCAGTTGTTCCCTGAAAAGCTGGAAATTTGTTAAGAATTGTGCTAAGTAGCAAACCAAGCACTCCGAAAACAACCAAAATGAAAATTGTTTGGGCATCTATGAAAGAAAATATATCTGAAATTGATTGAGCACTTATTAAAGGAATAAGAAAAACTGATGATAAGAATGTAATAACCTCTTTTTTCATAGTTCTTCTAAGTTTTTTATTTTTATAAAAGTATCTCTCCATAACTTTTAATAACATTCTTCCTTTCTATAAGGCATGAGAAACACGAGAGCTTATGATATCTTTGGAAATATTGCATTAGTAAAGTTTGATCGCCGCACTCTCGCTTCGGCGAAAAAGAGATTTGCAGATAAAATACTCAAAAGTAATTCTTCTGTTAAAACTATTTTAGAGAAAGTTGGTAAGTTCAAAGGGAGACTAAGGAAGCAAGAAACAAAACACATAGCAGGCGAAAAGACAAAAGAAGTTTTATACAGAGAAAATGACTGCATGTTTAGATTTAATATGGACAAAACTTACTTTTCCCCTAGGTTGAGCAATGAAAGAAAAGAAATTGCCAATTTGATAAAAAAAGGAAATGTTCTTGTTATGTTTGCAGGAGTTGGCCCTTATTCTATTGTTATTGCAAAGCATTCCAAAGCAGATAAGGTTTTTTCAAATGAAATAAACCGAGAGGCAAATGAATATGCTCAACAGAATATTGAAATGAACAAATTGAAAGGGAAAATTATAATGTTAAATGGTAATATTCAAGATGTTTCTACTAAAGTTAAAAGAGGTTTGAAGGTTAACAATGAAATAGTTCCAAAAAAGTTCGAGTACATTGTGATGCCTCGCCCACAACTTAAGGATTCTTTTTTAAAAGAGGCTTTTTCATTGAGTAAAAAAATGACAACCATCTTTTATTACGATTTCTGTGAAGATAGCGAAGTTGAGTTGATTGTTGATAAAATTAAGACAGAAGCAAAGAATTCGAAAAAGAAGATAAAAATACTGAAAGCAAAAACGGCAGGAGAAATAGCTCCTCATAAAATTAGAGTAAGAGTTGACTTTAAGGTTTTATAATTTTTTCTCTTCGCTTATTGCAGATGGTGCTTCGCCACCATGCCAAGTAAATCTTGGCTTCATTCTTATTGGATAAATACGTTCCGAGTTATCGTCCAAGAGGATTGCAGAACCTTTGGTTGTTGGAAGATCGTCCATATACTTTTTGATGTTTTCAAGAAGATAACTTTGCATTATGTAATTTAATGCTTGAACATCTGGCTCTGAGGTTACTCTATGTGCTATTACTATATCTGACTGGGTCATAACATCTCTGTGGATTTGTCCTGGTTGCTGTGTTGCCAAGACCACTGATATTCCTGGCTGCCTTCCTTCTCTAAGAAGTTGGATAAGTGCATCTGTTGCAATTGTCTTACTTCCTAAAGGCAAGAACTCATGTGCTTCATCTATAAAAATCCAAACCAAAGGGTTTTCTTTTTTCTCAATTTTTGAAGTATAGTCAAGTCCCCTTGCAACTGCTTGGACCTCCTCATCTTTTCTTTGGTCCATTCTCGCGTTGAAAATCTTTTTTGATATAAGACTTATTGCAAGTGCCCTCACATTAAATGCACCTATTGAATTGTAAACACTTAAATCAAGAACGCAAGTTCCTCCTGGGTAAATCAAATCTTTGATTTGTGTTAGCTCCTCTTCTTTTCCTGCAAACAAACCCCATGTTTTTGTAGCTTCAAATAAACCTATTGCTGCGTTTTTAGTTTCTCTCGGGGTTTTGTCATCACTTTCTATTTCGGAGATTATGTCATCAATATCATAATTTTTTCCTTTTCTAAGTTTGGTTACTGTCCTTTCTATTATAACTGCAACGGGACTTACCATATCTAAGTTAAATGTTATTATCCAATCTTCTGCATTTAGCTCATTTATGTCTAACGCAAGCCTCTGGTCTGCTGGAATTCCTTTTTCAATATACCTGTCAAAATGACCATATGGAATAAAGATTTTCACCTTTAAGTTTTTTGACTTAAGTTCCCATTCTCTGAGAAGTTCTTTGTCTTTTTCGTTTTTGTATTTCATTGTCCAATATATTCCCATCGTGTCAAAGATTATAGATGCAATATTTTCACTCGCTTCTTTTGGAAGACTAGCGAGCTCTTCTGCAATAACCCCTAAGGTGTATGATTTTCCACTTCCACGCTTCCCTGCCACAAGTATGACATGGCTTCTTGCAACATCCATAAGAATTCTATTACTTAGGGAAGTGTATTGCCCCATTCTTACATATCCTTTTCCTATGTATACTAATCCCCTTTCTCCAAAATTCTTTTTGTCAGCTTCGTTTCTTCCTATAATTACATCATAAGGCATTGTGATAATAAAAAAGAAGTTCTGATTTTTAATTGTTTGGTTTAAATTTATTACAATTAGATAACACTTTCCTTTATTCTTCTAAAGTTTTTCCCAGATTCTTTAAAATCTAAGTAGTATTTGTAAACTGCTAATTCTTTTTCTCCAGAACTTATTCTAGAAGAATTTTCTAGATTTCTTATGGTTTTCTTTTGAAGACTCATCGCACCATTAACTCCTTTATTGTAGGCTAAAATATATTGGAAATCTTTTTTTGTTTTATCTTTTAGATAGACCATAAAGTTTGCAGCTATGGCAATATTTAATTCAGAATCTCTTGCAATAGTCTCTAAAAGATTATTTTTATTATTTTTGACTTTTTTATCAAGAATAAATCCTGTAAGTTCATTTTTTTGTGAAATGGCTCTAAAATAAATATCTTGAATATATTTAGGAATAAATTGAAATCTGTTTATTTCACCATCTCTTCCTATGGCAAATTCATACCCATTTGATTCCAGGTCTGCAAATGTAACGATTTCTTCAACTGGAATTTTGCTTATTTTTGAAGCTTGCCTGATGAAAGAGGTATCAGAAGAAATATTTGTCATTGTTTTTCTCATTCTCAAAAGTTCTGGAAATATTTTCGATAGTTCATTAATTTTTGCAGAATATACCTCTAATTCAGAATATTCTTTTAGTGATTGATTGTTAAATTCACTAAAATTATTAGATGTAACCATTATTTTATTCCTAAAATCAAAAAATTTAATTCTTTCAAAATCTTTTATTCTTTCCATATAGTCCATTTTTTCATTTAATTCGTCCCTTATTCTTTTCAATGTTTTCAAACTAGGTTTTCTTTTGGAAAATTCCAGACTTTTTTTAAGAACAAGTTCTGCAAGGTATTCTTTTGTATCATTTATCCTATTGTTTAAATCAGAATTATTAAAAACGTTTTTGTGAAGATCTGGAAGATAATCCAGATTTTTATCTAGTAAAAGATTACTAATCATTATTCTTTTTTCAAGAGATTGAAGGGAAATATTTATTATTTCTTTTTGAATAATTTCAGCTTTTGAATAATTTATCGCATTTTCAATAGGGGAAGGTATTGAAATTAATCCTAAACCAGTTCCAATTGTTCCTAAAATTGTTTTTATTATGAAATCTCTTCTTTTCATGGCTCTCTTTTAACTGAAGTGGTTATTTAAACTTTTTTTGAGTTGTTTTATGAATTATTTTTAATTGTTTGGTTGATGCCTTAGGAGTTTTTACCACAATGTTTTTAAATTAGTTTTAGTTAAAATATTTAATGGACGAAGAAGAAAAAGAGAAAAAAGTTGATGTCACAGAGAGGCTAAGAAATAATCCCTGGATTCTTTCAACATTTGTTCTTGTCATTATGGTTGTTGTATTGCTAGTTGGAAGTTTTGGAAAATTTTCTTTTACAGGAAATACTATCTCTGCAGATGAGGCAGGAAATATTTTACTTAATAGCCTTAAGGATCAGGGAGCAACTGGTCTTTCAATAGATTCTATTGAGGAAAATAGTGGAGTTTACCAAGTTAATTTTCTTTATCAAGGGGGAATAGTTCCTTTTTCCATTACAAAAGATGGAAAATATATAGGACAACTAAGTCCTTTGGATGATTCTGGAGCTAGTTCTGGAAACGGAAATAATAATGGAAAAGTAGAAGTAAGTGAAGATGATGATGCTGTTTTAGGGAAAGCTGACGCTCCTGTTACAATAATAGAATTTTCAGATTATCAATGTCCTTTCTGCAGGAAGTTCTGGACTGAGACATACACGCAAATAAAATCAAAATATATTGATACAGGAAAGGTTAGACTAGTTTTCAGAGACTTTCCATTGAACTTTCATCCTATGGCTCAAGTTTCTGCTGAAGCAGCAGAGTGTGTAAGAGAAAAAGGTGGAGATAGTGCTTATTTCAAATATCATGATAAGATGTTTAGCGAACAGAACATACTTGATGGAGGAAAAGTTCAGTCTACTATTCAATATACAAAAGAAGACTTGAAGAAATGGGCAAAGCAAGTAGGTTATGATATTAGTGCCTGTTTGGATTCAGGAAAATATATGGAAGAAGTTCAAAATGATTTGGCAGATGGTCAGGTAGCAGGAATATCCGGAACGCCAGGATTCTTCATCAATGGAATATCTGTATCAGGGGCACAACCTTATAGCGTATTTGAGCAGATTATAGAGGGAGAACTTTCAGCTTAAGTTGTGCGAACAAACTTCTTGAACAAATCGTAGTATGATTCTGTTACTACATCTTCCTTTTTTATTCCCAATATATCAACATAATAATTATATTGTTTTAATAATTCCTTTCTTTCAATTTTTCCATTGAAGTTTATTGTTTTTATTCCAATAAAATTTCCTAAACCTCTTACCTTATCAAGATAAAATCTAATATTGCCAATAAAATATATTTCCCTGTAAAGTTTCAACCTAAGATCTTTTTCACTAGCAAGAATTTTTATTTGATGTATTTTGCTTTTATTTTTCTTTTTCCCATCAAGAATTATTTTTACAAGTTCTAGATCAGAACATCTTGCCTTTATTTCGATATTTTCTTTTGGCATTGTGATTAATCTTCTTTTTCTAGAAAGGTCAATTCATCATCATTTAATTTTAATTCTTTTCTGATGTTTGGGTTTTTCACTATATTTTTAATTATTGGGAAATCTCTCATCGCTCTTTTTTCTCCTATGTGTGTTTGACTGGCATATTTTTGAGAAATTGTTTTCTTTAGTGCCATCTTTTGGTTGTTCATCCATATCTTTAAGATTCTTGTTGGTTTTTTGTAAGAAGTGAATCCCGCTTTTTTCTCTTTTTTTGCTGCAGAGATGGCATAACTTAAAAATATATTTTGATAAACCAAGAATCTCCAATATTGTTGCTTGTATATTCTTCCTTTGAAAACATCGGCTCTGCTTAATGCGTCATATGCTTTCATTAATTCTTCCTTCTGATATTCTGCAGGAATATTTTCTTCAACCCAAAGCATTATTTCGTCAAGAGACATATTGACGGAATCAAACAACGAAATCATTTCTGTTTTTGGTTTTTCTTTAAAAATTGATCTCAATGCCTTGAATATGTCTATCTCTTTGTTTCTTTCGTCCATACGTACTTCTGATACGCTTTCTTTGTCTGAGCTTGCTATTACCTGGAGGTCGTTTATTGCAGCCCTTATGTCCCCCCTTGCTTGAAGTGAGATATTAGTTAAAATATTTATATCTATGAATTTTCTTTCTTTTCTCAGAATGTCTATAAGAATTTCTTTTATTATGTTATATTCTATTTCCTTTAATTGGACAAGTTCTGATTTTGTTCTTAATTGAGAAAATTTTTTGTCCCAGATATCATTTGCAGTTATTATCATAGGAAAGGTTGTCGTTTCTATTAGAGACAATAATTCACTCAATCCCCCCCTATCCAATGAAGAAATGCCGTCAACCTCATCTATTAGAATTATCTTTCCCCTTTTTACTAAAGATTTTTGCTCAATAGATGGTCTTAAAATTCCTTGCAGTTTTTCTTTGTCACGAAAATCAGAAGCATTCAACTCAAATATCTCTGAATCAGCTTCCTTGGCAGTAACATGGGCTATTGTTGTTTTTCCTGTTCCTGGAGGTC
>CAYIHJ010000016.1:0-10504 GCA_964363245.1 Candidatus Woesearchaeota archaeon
TTAGACAAGCCCTTACACATCCTCTACTTGACGTGGATTATAAGGGAGCAACAGGAGCACTTATTCACATGACTGTTGGACCTGACTTTAAGTTGGAGGAATTCGACTTAGTTGGTAGAACAGTATCTGAAAACTTGAGCCCAGATGCAAACGTTATTATTGGAGCAAGAATTAACAAAGAATTCTTAGGGAAAGTTCGAGTTATAACAATAATGACTGGAGTTAAATCTCCTTTTGTCTTGGGACAAGATAGAGAAGAAAATAGTAGGGTTCCGGCAGCTAAGGAAATGTCTGACTTGGGAATAGAGGTTTGGAGATAAATTTACTCTAAACTGCTATAAATTTATATTTGATTCTGGGCGTGGAAACACGTCCCCTTTTATTTTTTTAAGACTTAGTGGTTAATGTAAAAGTTAATTTGACAAAGAGATTTATAAATTAACAATTTTTTAGAAATAAAAAGAATCAAACATCCATTCTTTTTTGATTACTCATCTCGGTGTTCTCATATGTGTCAAAGTAAAGAATATTCTCAAGAGCTATTTTTTCTTTTCTAGTGTATTTTTTCTCAAATTCATATCCTATTGGCAAAAAGGCTTCAACTTGAACATGTTCTGGCACAGCAAGAATTTTTGTTACTTGTTCTTCAACAAAATGTCCAATCCAACTTGCAGAAAGTCCAGACTCTTCAAGTTTTAGCAAGAAGTTTTGTATTGCAGCTCCTGCCTGCTGTCTTACATAAATTTTTCCTCTTTCTCCATATGCATTTACTGTTCTGGAAGGATTTGAGCATACAACTACAACATAAGGTGCTTTTGCAATAAATGGTTGTTGTGCTGCGTCTGCCAATTGTGCTATTATATTTTTGTCACTTACAAGAATAAATTTTAAACTATAATTGCTACCTGCCATTGGAGCATATCTTGCAATGTCAATGCACTCAACAATATCTCTCCAGTCTGGTTTTTTATCTTTAAATTTCTTGACGCTGTGTCTATTTTTTATTGCTCTATTTAACTCCATATTTTAATGAAGGAACTAGACTATAAAAATATTAGGGAAGTTTAATACATTATTCAAAAAGAAATAACTCCACCACCAAGAACATTGTCTTTTTGATATAAAACAATTGCTTGTCCTTCTGAGACGCCAGTTATTGATTTGTTGAGAATTATTTTGTATCTGTTATTCTGAAATTTTAATGTTGATGGAAGAAGCTCGCCGACTTGCCTTATTCTTGAGGAAACTTTTATATTTTTCTTGGGAGTTTCCGAAATCCAGTGAGGCTGGTTAAGCCAGATTTCTTTCCTGAAATTGAGTGGATGATTTTCAGGAGCTACGGTTATTGTATTTGTTTTTATATCTTTTTTTGCAACATACCATTTCTTCATACTTTTTTCTTCTCCTTTTGTTTTTGTTATATCTATTCCATATCTTGGACCAATTCTTTGTCCAATTGTATAATAATAAATTCCATCATGGGTTCCGATTTGGTTTCCATCTGGATCAAAAATCTTGCCCACTTTATTTTTGATTTTCTTTTGAAGGAATTTTTTCAAGTTTACTTTTCCTATGAAACAAATACCTACTGTGCTTTTTCTGTTGAAATTTGTAAATCCTGCTTTTTCAGCAATTTTTCTTATGTCTTTTTTTGTGTATTCCCCTATTGGGAAAAGACTTTTTGCCAAATCTTTTTGTGATAGCCTGTATAAAAAGTAAGATTGGTCTTTTGATTCATCTTTTGCTCTGAGGAGCCCGTAAGAATTATTATTATTTTTAATCCTAGCATAATGCCCAGTTACTACAAAGTCAGCACCAATTTTTTCTGCGGCTTTTTCAAGCAAGGGAAATTTAACTTTTTCATTGCAGTCTATATCCGGGTTGGGAGTTATTCCCTTCTGGTATTTTTTGAACATCTCGTCCACAACTTCTTTTCTGTATTGTTTTTCAAAATCTAAAGTGATTAATGGAATATTTAATTTTGCAGCTATTTTTAGTGCAATTCTTCTATCTTCTCTCCATGAACACTCTTTTGTAATTGGGTCTTTTGTATCACTCCAGTTTTTCATAAATGCTCCAACTACTTCGTAACCTTTCTTTTTCATAAGAAGAGCAGCTACACTAGAATCAACACCTCCAGACATTGCAACGAGGACTTTTGTTTTGGTTGTTGGTTTCATCTTAGAAAAACGCCCCAGGACGTCGTAGCTACGGCGTACGTCATTGACAGGAAGTCAACGCCCCAGGCAGGATTTGAACCTGCGACCCCATGGTTAACAGCCATGTGCTCTAACCGGACTGAGCTACCGGGGCATACTTTGTTTGTCCCCATCACTCGTTTCCCTCATACTTTGGTAATGAGCTACCGGGGCATGAAAAATGGAAAGAATATCTATATTTAAAATTAACCTTATTCTTATATTGTTAATTTTTATTAACTTTATTTTTTCTTACTTGATTTCGGTTCCTTTAATCCAAGATCTTCGATTGGTTGTGGATGATGCTTTTCTAGAAATCCATATACGTTTGATTGCTTGGAACCTTGAATTAAATATATTATTGCATCTTGGGCGTTTTTTATGTGCATTAAGTCCCCTATTATTCCTACTTTGTTGTCCTTTAGTTCAAAAAAGCATTTTGTGAGCTCTGCGAATGTTGCAAGAGTTCCCCCCTTCTTTCCTATAATTCTTGCTCTTACTACTACCAAATCTTTTCTTTTAGTGTAATCTTTTATGTTGAGAACTTCAAACATATAATCTTCATTTTTTATCATTACTGCGGTGGAGAAGGGAA
The DNA here is from genome assembly GCA_964363245.1 of Candidatus Woesearchaeota archaeon. Lineage (GTDB taxonomy): Archaea > Nanobdellota > Nanobdellia > Pacearchaeales > GW2011-AR1 > JAGVNG01. The sequence continues at coordinate 2,794 of CAYIHJ010000016.1, forward strand.
ATCCAAAATCAAGAGCATCTAGAACTTTTTCAGCGACATATTCATCTTCTGGTTCACCATCTATTGTTACTTCTTTTCCTTTAATAGATAATTTAACGTTCAATTCTTTTTCCAGTCTTTGCTTACCTTTTATTACTCTTACTATTTTTTCGCAGATAGTTCTTTTCATTTTCTGGTTTTAGAAGTCTTTCTTTTCGTCAGAAAGATAGCCTTTTTTTCTTAGCCATGCTATTTGATTTGGAGGATATTTAAATATAATATCGGCCCTGTTAAAGTCAAGTTCCCATGGTTCAACTAAAACCACATCATTTGGTCTAAGCCACAATTTTCTTTTTAGTCTTCCTGGGACTCTGCAGTTTCTGGACTTGCCGTCCAGACAATTTATCATCATTTTGTTTCCTCCAAGTCTCTGGTCAAGTATTCCAATTATTTCTCTCCCTCTTGGAAGCCTCGCTCTTGTTACCATTGGACGGCCTTCGCTATCTACATTGTTCTCGTTTTGTCCTTCTTCTTCTTCATCCGCAAAATCTTCTGTGTTTTCCATTTTGTTTTATTTTTATGATTATGTTTTGTGTTTACACCAATATCATTGCAAAAGGGATACCTTGTATAGTTTTTATTCCTTCCTTTGCAATTATTCCTGCATCAATCGCTAGAGCTATTGACTTCTTTCCAACTATGTTAAAAGTTGCATCATCTCCTGACATTCTTATAATTATATTAGATGTCTGTTCCTCATCCATCTCTTCTCCTTTATAGAAACTTTCTTTAACATCTAGCTGGAACTGTCCTTCCTCAAATTTCTTTCCCAATAAATCAGAATCACATATAGCCACTACATCTCTGTACGACTTTATTACTCTTACAAACATATTAAATAAAGAATATTACTCAATTAAAAAGCTTTCTTAGCGCCTTCTTTTATAGCCTTCTCTGCATTGTCTTTTGACATCATAGCAGACATCTTTGTTCCGCAAACAGGGCAAGCTCCTTGTCCCATGTATCCGCCTCTTGCTGTCTGAGAAATCACAGGGCTCTTCATCTTTCGGCCTTTCTCTTTGCATTTAACACAATATGCTTCAACCATTTTTTTCCTCCATGTTGTTTAAATTATTTTATACACGAAAGGTTGTTTTTTAAACCTTGTGTAGTCAGAAGTCAGAGGGATATGTTGTTGGACTACACAATATTTAATTCTTTAGTTAGATTTTACTTCTAATAGAGTGTTTAGCACCACATGCCAAACAATGAACAAAAGATAATCTATCTTCTTTTACTATCTCTGTATCTGGTTTTTCACATTCTTTGCACAAAACAAATTCTCTTGCATACTCTTCTATCTTTTGATTTATCTTTGTGCTAGGTATTTTATTGTTAAGAACTAGTCTTTCTCCTTCTACCTGACCTTGTGTAGCTAGTTCTCTTAATAAGAATTTCTGGAAATGTTCTGGAGTTCTTCTCAAATATGAAGCTATTTGTAGAAAATTGGTTAGGATTGTTTTTTTCCCTTCAATATGTCCTTCTATTTTGGGCACGACAAATCTTTCTTTTGCAATGTCCACTTTCTTTACTTTTTCGTATGCCAGTTCAAGCAGTTTTTCGTAATTGTCCATAGTTTTACGAGAATTGGGCGCTTTTTAAGTTTTGGGATTAATTTATTTTTGCGTCAAGTTTTATAAATGCTTTTCGCTTAAGAAAAGTATGAATGTAAAAGAGGTAATATTGACTATTGCAATAATAGTTCTTACTATTTTTGTAACTTTTTATGGGATTAACATGTTTTTTCCAAGTCCAGATTATAATGATTACTGCACGAGTGATAAATACAATGTTTATGTCAATAATTCTGCAGAATGTGTGGCACTCGATGGAAGATGGAATCCTAATTATGGGACTGCTCCAGCAAAAGATGTTCCTAACGGATATTGTGATTTAACTTGGAAATGCAACAAGGAATTTACTGATGCTGACAGGGAAAGAGCAAGAAATGTTTTCTTCATTGCTTTACCACTAGGTGTTTTGATAATTGCATTAGGAGCTTTCTTTTTTGGTTTAGAAGTTGTTGGAGCAGGACTTATGGGTGGGGGGATTGGAACTTTAATTTATGGCGCTGGAGCCTATTGGCCTTATACTGAAAATTGGATAAGATTTTCTTTGTCCTTAGCAGGGCTTATTATTGTGATATGGCTTACGTATTATTTTAATAAGAAGTTTGGGAAAAAAGGGAAGAAGAGATAGTTAATTATTTTTTAACCCAAATATCTTACTTTACCTGGTCTTGGCTCGAAGATGATTCCTTCTTCGAGGAACTTTTCGACTTCTTGGTTTATTATAACGGGAGAAATGTTTCCAAGTGCCATTATTAATTTGTCCATCTCAATTCCTCCATCATCTTCTGCACTTTTTATTGCTCCAAGAATTTTATCCTTTACTGCAATGATTTGGTCTTTTGGAAGAGGTTCTGCAGTCTTACTCTTTTTTTTGTCAACTTCTATTTTTCTAACTAAAAGATACTTCGAGTCCATCTCTCTTACTATTTCTGGAGAAACATATAATTCGTTATTGAAATGTCTTAGAACTCCTATAACAAGAACAGTTTGTCCTTGATTTGCATTTTCAAGTCTTTTTACATCATCTCCAAATACTTTCGCCTTTATTTGCCCAGAGCCATCATCCAAAGTTATAATTGTGAACTTTTTTTCACCCTCTCCCCCATATTTATCTATTATATTTCCTATCAAATTAATTCTAACAACGTTTTTACCTCCAAGTTCCAGAAAAATAAATCTGTCTCCTTCTATTATAGGTTTACCTGCAAGTACATCTCCTATTCTTAATTTGAATGCAATGTTTCTTTTGAATTGTGGTTCTGGCATTTTTGTTATTTTATTTAACTAATTTTGTAACTTTTTAACTCTTTATATTAATTTATTTACGAAGTTCTTGCAACAAAACCTCTTCGTGGCCTGAATATTTCTCCTTGCGAAGCAAGCTTGTTTATTGCTTCTTCTATTTCATCTTTGCTAAGTTTACCTTCTAGTTCCGTCTCTACTTCTTCAATCGGAATCATTTTTCCAAGCCTACTTTCCAAATCTATTATTGTATCTCTAACTGTGAATATTTTACCTCTTTGAGAAGAAGTTATTCCTGAAGTTGCCTTATCTATATCAAATGTTTTTGATTCATAATCATAACCAACTTCCATAAGGTAATATTTCATAAGTTCTATTGCTATTTTTGCATCCTCTTTTGTTACAACTTCTCTAAGTCTTATCTTTGCAGAAGCCTCTGACATTCTTATCAAAGCTTGCAATTGTCTAGCTGAAATTGGAATAGGTCTTAATGAACTTTCAGAAGCAACCGGCTTGTTTCTCAAATCAACATAAAAATTTCTTATTTCATTAACAGCATCTTCACTTAGAGTTGGTTTTATTCTTTGTTTGGCGTAAGCAACATACTTACGGAAGATTTCTCTTGGGATAAGCATATTTTCTCCTTCTTTTATATGCTCGTGGAGGACGTGAGTTGCAATTCTTGTATCCTTATCTTTGTCTGGGATATCTCTTAAAGTAAATATTATATCAAACCTGTTTATTAGAGTTGGAGGAAGATCTATCTGCTGTGCAATTGATTGGTAGGGATCAAATCTTCCGAATTTTGGGTTTGCAGCTGCAAGGACGCTGGTTTCTGCACGAAGTGTTGCTTGAACATTTGCTTTGCTGATTGTTATTGTTTGCTGCTCCATTGCCTCGTGCATCGAGCTTCTGTCATTTGGATCCATTTTTTCCAATTCATCTATACAAACTAATCCTTTATTTGCTAAAACCATTGCCCCTGCTTCGAGACTCCAGCCACGGAGATATTCGTCTCTCACAACTGTTGCAGTTAGTCCAGCACCTGATGCACTTTTTCCAACGACATATCTTCCCTTTGGAGAAATATTTGCCATAAAATTTAATGTAACTGATTTTGCAACTCCTGGGTCTCCTATCAATAAAATATGTATATCTCCTCTTCCTTTCTGTCCGTCTGCATGAACTTTTGCAACACCACCAAACAGCTGAAGAACAAGTGCTTTTTTTATTTCTTCATATCCCCATACGCTTGGAATTATACTTCTTGCTAATTTGTCAAATATTTTTGAATCTTCTGAAAGTTCAAGAATCTGTTTCTCATCTTCCTCTGAAATATCTAACTCTTCAAAGGTTTCCTCAAGAGGAATTATATTATTTGCTTCTACTGCAAGTTCGAATCTTGTTGACAAACCTCCAGAATTCAAAGGAACTGGAACTTCTTTTAAAACACCTATAACTTTTATTCTGCTTCCAGGAGTTGTTTTCTCTTCCATCTTTGGCTCAACCAAATCTTCTTTTACGAAAATATTTATTCTTTTTGGTTGTTCTCCTCCAGAGAGAGATTCAGGGGATTCTTCAACCACTAACCTTTGTGTGTCAACCATTTCTTTGCTTACTAGTCTGAATCCACCCTTTCTTCCACACGAACATCTTGAAGGTTCATGGAATTTTTTCTCTATTTGTAAAACAGAAAGCATTGTTCCACACGATGGACACTCAAATTTTGCATTTACTACTTGAGGACGTACATCAGAAGCTTGACGAATTATTCCTTCTATAACTATCATCTCATTTAGATTCTTTGAACGAATGTTTCTTACCTTCATCTCCTGACTTTTTGAAAGATTATACAATCTTACACGCACGTTGCTTACCAAACCAGATTCTTCTATTGCAAGTTCAACCATCCTGAGTGTCTCCTCTGGGTCTGAAAGAATCTCTTCTGCAAGTTTGTTTGAGAATTCTGTAAGGCTCATAAAATCCAAGAAAATTACACTTTGACCTTTTCTAAGCGATTCACCAAGTTGTTTTTTATGAAAATCGAAAAAGCTTTTTGCCTCAATAATCAAGTCCTCTTTTTTTGATTTATTTTGGGATTTTTCTTTATATCCCCTTGATGGTTCTCCTATTTCTCTTTCTCTTTCATATCCCTCTTCTTCTGCTCCTTCTTTCATATAAAATTGTATATAGCGGTAGTTTAAAAGATTGTTGTCAAAAATTAGATATATTTACCCTGTTACATTGCCTGTGGAAAATAATAAATTATTGTTCCTAATTCTTTAAATCAATAATTTAATTATTGTTTATAATTCTTCAAAGCAACCTTTACATTTTTTAGAAGCTGAGTCATACTATCCTCAAGCTGTTGTTTATTCTTTGTTCCAGTACAAACAAGCTTTCCGTTGCTGAACAAAAGGAATGTTGCGTTTGGTTCTATCAATTTGTATACAAGTCCTGGAAATTGCTCTGGTTCATATTCTGTATTTTGCATTTCAAGAGCAAGGAAATTTAGATTTAATTTTAGATTTATTGTTCCTGAAGCAACAATATTTTGAACTGTTATTTTTGGCTTTATTGTGATGTTAACATTTATTTTTCTTAATTGTTTTATAACTGCTTGGATAACTTCCTTAACTTGCGCTACTGATTTGGTTCCAGTACATACCAAGTTTCCAGATGAGAAGACTAAAACTGCTGACTTTGGTTCTTTTATTCTCAAAACTAATCCTGGAAAAGTTTCGGGATTGTATTCTGTATTAGGTTGTGTTCTTGCCAACTTTGTTAGCGGTATTGGCTTTTCAAGAGAAGTAGTAGCAACAATGTTTTGAATCTTATAGGTGCTTGCTGACATGATATTTATAAAAAGAAGAGCTTTATAAAGCTTTATAAAGCTAGCGAGGAGCTTGTTTTATATTGATTCAACAAGCTCGGTTTATAACATAATATTTATAACTTAATTATGGTAATAAATCAAGGACAACAAAATGAAAAAAGAATCTAATGTAAAACTTTTGGGGGCTTCAAGTTTTTTCAATGATGTTGGAAGTGACATGATTGCTCCATTACTTCCATTTTACATATTGAGCTTAGGTGGAGCAGGGATTGCAATTGGACTTTTAGCTGGAATGAGGGAAGGTTTATCAAGTTTATTTAAAATATTTGGAGGATGGCTTTCAGATAAAACAGGTAAGAGAAAAATATTTGTTTTTTTTGGATATATCACATCAGTAATATTCAGATTTTTGTTGCTTATTGCAGGTTCGTGGCAACAAATTGTTACACTGGTGTCTTTTGAAAGATTAGGAAAAGCAAGAGATGCACCTAGAGATGCAATAATTGAAGATTCAACAAAGAAACAAGGTAGGGGATTTGGAATTGCACAGATGATGGACACTTCTGGTGCTATTCTTGGAACTATTATTATTTTAGTTTTGTTTTGGAAATTTAGTGTTGAAATAAATAAAATAATCTTAATTGCGGCACTGATATCTATTTTATCTCTTGTTCCTCTATTTTTTGTAAAAGAACCAAAAGTAAAAATAATTAGAAAAAGTATTTTCAAAAGTATTTCTTCAATGCATTCTTCACTAAAGTATTTTGTTTTTGTTGCAGCTGTATTTTCACTTGGCAACTTTGGGTTGTATATGTTCTTGTTGCTTAGGGCACAAGAATTATCTGGGAGTTTGATTACTCCTATTTTTATGTATCTTTTATTCAATATTTTATGGGCTTCTTTCTCTATTCCTTTTGGGAAGCTTTCAGATAAAATAGGGAGAAAGAAAGTTTTGATTGCAGGTTATTTATTATTTCTTCTTATTAGTATAGGATTTATTTTTGCTACTGATGTTTATTGGTTCGCAGCCCTTTTCGGATTGTATGGAGTTGTTTATGCAATGACTCAGGCAAACCAGAGGGCTTTGGTCTCTGATTTATCTGATAATATGAAGGGAACAGATATGGGATTCTATTATTTTGTTACAGGGATAGTGACAATCCCTGCCGGATTGTTTGCCGGTTTACTTTGGAATATAAGTTCGCAAACAATGTTTATCTATATCTCTGCGACAGCGTTGGTATCTTTAATGTTATTAGCTTTTGTGAAGAATAAGTGATAATATAAGATATATAAGATATCATAAAAATTCTTATTAAGGAATAATTTTATTGAAAAATATGAAATATGGAGTATTGGGTTATCTTTGTGACAATAGGAGGGTCTTGATGATAAGAAAAAATGTTAGAGAGAACGATCCAAATTCTGGTAGATATACTTTGCCTGGTGGAAATTTAGACTTGCCTGAAAAAAGTTTAAATAATTTAGCTGGAAGATTGAAGGCAGGAGTAAGGGAAACAAAAGAAGAAACAGGGTTAAACTTACTTATCCCAAAAAATAGAGGGGTTATTCTATTTGATAACAAAGATAGGGTTTTTGATAATTGGAAAAATCCTCAAGATTTTTTAGTTTATGTTATTCAAGGAGCTTTTTATAGTGGGAAGCTTAAAAGTGAGACAGAAGAAGGTTTCCCTTGCTGGGTAGATGAGAGAGAAATTCCTAAGCTTCCGCAAAATCCTGAAGATGTAAAAATGTATGAATGGTTAAAGGATGGCAGATTCTTTATTGGAGTTATAAAACACAAAGGAAAAGAATTGGATGCCGATGGCACTTTTGTTGATTACTTTCAGCTTTAATTCTACTTCTTATTCTGTTACCTTTCTAAAAAGACAACATAATAGAAAGATTTATAAATGGGATATTCTACGACTTTCTATCCTAAAATACTCTAAGGTAGTATAAAATAAGATGACAAACAAACTAAACATAAAAATCCCAAAAACATTTATGGGATTGCCAGTTG
>CAYIHJ010000017.1:0-10354 GCA_964363245.1 Candidatus Woesearchaeota archaeon
TTCTCCTGCAGAAGCGATTCCTTTTCCAAGCAAAGCTAACCAAACCTTTGTTTCATATATATTAAGGTCAAAGTAGTCCTTAATTTTGCTAACTAGTTCTGTTTTTACTAACATTTTATTTTGTCTCCTTTGCACCAAAAGAATAACTACCTGCTTCGTAGTTCTCGTCACATCTCGCACTAACACCAACCTCATTGAAGCAATATGAACCAAGGCCTGCTACTTTTGTTTCAGGTGCATCAGTCGGTTTTGATGCCCAGAAATTAATTTTTACTTTATAATTATCAGAAGCTTTTGCTATTTTTTCTGCATTTTCTTCTCCTCCAACTAATGCCATAACTCCTGTGTTTTTTGCTAGTTGTAGAGGACTTTGCAATCCTGTATTGAAATTGTAGGGAGTAAATCTTATTGTTCTATCATTACTAAACACTACTCCTTTTTCTTCATTTTTTCCAAGCTTTCTTTCAAGCATTTTTTGATCCATAGAAACTCTTCCATTTTTTATATTAGGATTGTCTTGAATATACATTCCTTCAGGAGCGTAAAAAATTCCGGTGTTTCCATATAGCAACTTGCTTTTCAATGTTTTTACAACATTTTTAGCACTATGGTATTTCTGGTTTTCCAAAGAGCCACAAATCAATTGAGCTAATTCTGACATTGTAGGCATTATAAATCCCTTTCCATAATCCGCATTTCTTAAATCTGCAAAATTCATAGGACCAACTCTTTGAGCATTAAAAAAAGTCCATTATCAAGTTCTAGAGTTGTAACTGCTAAAACTTCCTTGAATGTTGGTTTTCTTATTGTCTTTTCCATATTTTCCTCACAAACTTCTCCTTTATAAATCTTACGATATTGTTATTCTTTCTAAGTGACTACATAAGACTCATCACACTTAAATCAAAGAAATCAACCAACCAACCAGAAGTCCAACAAAAATACCGGCAGTTATGAAAGGCATTGCAGGGTAAAACTTCTTCTTTTCAGAATATATGAACAGGTAAAGCAATCCGAGAGCAGCTCCACCAATGACATATAGGGAGTAAATTATTCCATATGTAAGCATTACAACTCCCGCTGTTATAATTGGAAATACAACATCTCCCCCACCAAGGATTGCCACGTTAACTTTTATGTTTTTAGCTTTCTTCAGTTGTGATTTATTCATTTTTTGTAACTGAAGTCTAACTTTTTTTGAAACGTAAGGAACGAAAAATCCAGAAAATACCTTTACTTTATTTATTTGGTATTTTGCCATTTTCTGCATTATTCCAGAATGCCATACAGCCCACATATCATAAGCAGAAATTAATACGAGCAAAACAATAATACTATAAATGTTAAGCACTGGAACAAAGACAGTTGCCACACCTGGATAAACAAGAAGCTCGGTTGCGTTGTGCACAATTATATTTCTCCTGAATACTTTCACAAATGCAAGGCCCAAAGCTAACACGCTGGAAACTAAAAATAGATACTTCATTGCTGGAATAATCGTCTGAAGAGCGATTAAAAGAGATATTGAAACAACAAAGAAAAACCAGTACCTAATTATAAATTCAGCCTTTATTTTTGTTAGAAACAAGAACACAGTTATAGCTATTATAAATGCGAATATAATTGAACTTAAATAAGAAGTGCATGAGAAGAAATCAGACACTGAATTAATATCACATGTCAAGCTTGTTTGTTGCTGTCCCATCCCAAGAGGAAGTTGATGGATAGGTATTGCATAATAATTTATGACGTGTAATCCAACAAATTGGGCTATGATAAACATAGTCATAAGAATAATTATTATCTTCAATTTGTGCTTCATGGTTATGTTAAGTGAGGCTGGTTTTTAAATGTTAAATACAATAATTTAACTGGGTGTTTTATAATTTAACAATTATCTCAACCTTAAGACGACAATAATTACCTTAGTCTTAAGGTATCAAGATTTCTAGGGACATTTGTTTCAACTCTTTGAAGCTTGTACAACGCCGAGGCTAAATCAAGAGATTTTGAAACTTCTCCGTGATTTATGATTATTCTTTTTGGTCTTGGCCTCATGTTGTTGAAAAATGCAATTATTTCATTTCTTCCCGCGTGTGTCGATAAACCTGTAAGCAGTTCAACTCGAAGGTTTATCTTAAGAATTTCATTTCCGTGTCCATATTCTCCCAGCGGAATAGCTTTTTCCCCTTCTTGAATACGTCTACCTATGGAACCTGGTCCTTGATAACAACTTAATACCATAAGATTATTTGGGCTCTCTGCAAATGCCTTTAGATATTCCACAGATGCTCCACCCTGTAACATACCAGATGTAGCAATAACAATGCAAGGTCCACCTTCGATTACTTTTCTTCTTTCTTGTGGCGAACCAACCCTTGAGAATATATCTGAAAGGAAGGGATTATTATCTTGGAAAATATTTGATCTTACCTTGCTACTAAGGAAGTCTGGGTATGCCGTATGTATTGCATTCATATCCCATATCATTCCGTCTATATATATTGGAATTTTTGGAAGCTCCCCATTTCTTATGGCTTCTTCTACTCTAAGAACTGTTTCTTGTGCGTGTCCTAACCCCAATTCTGGGATTAAAACTTTTCCACCCTTCGCAACAGTTTCTTTAACCATTTGTATAAATTTTGCTTCTGTTTCTTTTCTTGGTGGTAAGATATCATTTTTTGAACCATATGTTGATTCTGTTATAACTGTCTCTACCCTTGGAAAACTAGTAATTGCAGGGTCAAGCAATTGAGTTTTTGAATATTTGTAGTCTGCTGCGTAAAGAAGGTTATGAGACCCATTTCCTATATTTAGATGAACCATCGCGCTTCCAAGAACGTGTCCTGAATTGTAGAAAGTCAATCTTATATCTGGGGTAACGTCAGTTACCTCATTGAAATTCAAGCAGATACTATGTTTGACCATTTCTTTAATATCGGCTGAATCGAACAAAGGTTTTGAGGCCTGCTTGTATGCAACTCCTATAAAGTCTAGAGCGAGCAAAGCGGCTAAGTCTCTGGATGGAGTAGTCATATATACTGGACCTTTGTAGCCCATCTTGTATATGTAAGGAAGCAATCCAACGTGGTCAAGGTGAGCGTGACTTATTATTATTGCATCTAAAGTATTTATGTCAAATTCAGGAACGTTAAAGTAAGGGTATCTGTCTACTCCAGTTGAAGCTACATCTATTCCGCAATCAAGAAGAACTTTTGAGTTTTCTGTTTGAAGAAGAAAACAACTTCTTCCGACTTGTCTTCCACTTCCCAAAACTGTAAGCCTTATCCAACCATTCATTTTCTCCGGATTCCATTCTTTGTATATTTTCTCACCAATTTCATTCAGGAATTTTCTTCTGTAATTGTTATTTGCGTAAAGAACCTCCCTAATATTATCGGTTATCTTACTTTTTATTGCAGGAGCTCTTTGAATTTGAGGTGTCCAAAATGTTTGCTGTCTTATTTCATCTAATATAGAACCTTGTTTCCCTATAACCAATCCTGGTTTTTTTGCCTCTATAACGACGATACTTCTATGCACATCAAAAATTATTTCTGTTATCTCTGCTTCTTGAGGAACTATTCTTCTTATTTGTGCTTCTGCAGTTTCTTTGTCTGGAAGAATCTTCGCGTCTGCCCTTAATTCTATTCTTTTCTTTATTTGTTCAACGATTGCTTTTATGCTACTCTCTCCTTCTCTGAAGAAATTCTCGTTGTTTGTGTAAAGAACTATGTTTGCGCCTTCAAAATTGGCTTCTGTTATCTTTCCGCTTAACTGATCTTTTATATTTTTTAAGATATCCATTTTTATTCAACCCTTTAACTTAATTTAAAACTAAATGAAAATTATTTTACTGTATCTTTATATTCAGGAAGTATATCTTGTTCAACAACTTTCTTTATTCCATCTTTTGTGATTGTAAAAACTTCCAGTCCATTTCCAGACCCAGTATCTCTTTGAGTTGAAGATTTTAATGATTCAATAGCAAGTTCTACTCCTTCTTTAACACTAAGTCCTTTTTTGTATTGTCTTTCTAGTAAACCAAGAACAAAAGGCATCCCACTTCCAAAGTTTGCATCATAGTCTTCTACTTTAGTAATATGTCCTGCAGGATCTGTAGAATATAATTCAGTTGTTCCATCTTCATTAAACCCTGCAATTAAATAAGCAGATTGACCAGAAGTTCTAAAATTGGATAAAAGACTTGAAGATTGTTTTACTGTTGGTCTTGATTTTGAACGTAATTCTTTAAGTTTTAATTCAGCTGCTAAGTATTTAGGAATTTTTTGTGCTTCTGCAGCACTTCCACAACCAGAAATTACAAGATAATCATTTATTTGTATAACTTTTTTAACATTTTTAGACATTACAATATTTCCGGCGGTCGCTCTTTGATCTGCAGCCATTACAACTCCGTCTTTGCAAACAATACCTAAAATTGTTGTTCCTGTCTTCAAAGTATCCATTTTTTTATCATTATCTGTTTTGTTATCCATTTTGTTTTTAATTTTAGCTTATCTAACCTGTATAATAACCTATTATTTAATCCTATTAGAATCAACCCAATTATTTTATAGAGTAGTGCTGTTTTATAAAGTTTTCGGAAATCACCTTTCCCTTACTTCTTCCATTACAGACACACCTTTTTCCTTCTTGAACCTTATTACATTTTCAACGAAACCCTCTATCTTCTGTTCGTGGCTAACAATAATTAATTGTTTTACATTGAGTTGTTGAAGAACATCTCTCATCTTGTCGAGTTGTTGTTCTGAAAATCCATCTGTTGGTTCGTCCAGAATAACCAAATCACGTGTTTTTATCTTGCTAAGCATCGAATTTATCACTTGATTTAGGGAAAGTCTGTATGCGAGAGCTATTGCAGTTCTCTCGCCTCCTGAAAGATACTGGTAATCTATTTCATAGTCATACTGCTCTATAACAGGTGTGAAATCATCGCTCAATCTTACATTAAAGTTATCTGAAACAAGCATATAAAACCATTCTGCAAACAAATTGGAAAATTCAGACTTTAATTTTACCATCACGCTTTTTTCTATAAAAGAAATAACTGGAACAAATTTCTTCGACAACCAATTTTCTAGTTCGCTTATATAATCAAGTTTACGTTTTATCTCTTCTGTCTTCTTTATTCTTTCTTTCATGTCATCAATCTGTTTTGAGAATACTTCAATTTCCTTCTTCAATTCAGCAACCTTTATCTCGGCTGCCCTCTCTTCTTTAAGACTTATCTCAAATTCTTTCTGTTTCAGTTCAAAAATGTTGTCATATTTTTTCAAGTCAAACAAATCCTTATTCAAGCTCTTTAAATGTTGGTTTAATATTTCAATATCTTTGTACAAAAAAGTATTTGACTTATCAAGTTCATTAAGTCTCTTTTCTTTTTCATCTATTCCTTGTATTCTTACCTTGAGAATGTTTATTTCATTAATTCTCTTTTCTTTCTCAGATATTTCTGGTTCTATTTTACTAACTTTTTCCAACAATTCCTTCTTTTCTATGTTCAGCGTCCTTAGTTTATTGTTGTTTTCAGTAAAGTCAGAATTAAGCTTTAACATAACATTTGCTCGATAATTAGGATCTACTTTCTGAAGACAAGTTGGACATATATCAAGATGAGAAAGTCTTTCTTCTATCTTTTTATTTTCCTCATTTTTTAGATTCAAGGAAGCTATTAGGGAATTTACTTCCAATCTTTTTTCGTCTATCTTTATTTTTTCTTGTTTCTTTAAAATTATTTCTTCTTTAATTAAAATTATTTCTGAATCTTCAACCTTTAACTTAGCAAGCTCTTTTATCTGATGCTTCAATTCCTCTATAGTTTTTGAGTTAACAGAGATAGTTTCAGTTTTGTTTAGAGAAACTAATTTAGTTTTCTCAATCTCTTGTTGAATCTTATTTTTCTCCTCTCTTTTCTGAGAAATTTCTTCTTTTTCGCTCTGTATTTTTTTTCTTGTTTCGGTTTTTATGAAAAGCTCTTTTTCTACTGAAGAAAGATTATAATGTTTAGACTCTAATTCCTCATCCCTTGATAAAAGCAATTGTTTTTCATTTTCAAGATTTGCGGTCATTCCTTCCTTTAATCTTTTTTCCTCTCTTATTTTTATTGTAAGAATACTTACATTCTCAAGAATTTTCTTATACTTATCTATTCCAAACACGTGTCTAAGAGTGTTTATTCTTGTTTCTGGGTCCTCTAGGATTATCTGTTTCATTTCTTCTTGAGGTGTGTAAACTGTGAATTTGTATAACATATTCTGTTTCTTTGAAAATTCTTTTGGGTAATTGAGAATTTCAAGAACCTTATCCTTTAATTCTGTGACTGCAATTTCTTTTGTTACTCCGTCAATGGTTATGGCACAATAATCTTGAGTTATCGTTTTTCCTCTCTTAAGATTTCTTTCAATTATTATATCTTGTCCGTCAATATCAAGCTCAAGCAAAACGCTTCCATTTTGCGCTCCATTCCTTAAGATAGAACTTCCTCTTTGTCCAGGCTGTAGTCCAAACAAGGCAAACTCTATTCCAAGAAGAACAGAAGTTTTTCCAGAGCCTATATCTCCTGATAAAAGAGTTGAACCTTCTGAAAGGGATATTTCTCCTTTTTCATAGCTTCTTATGTTGTTTAATACTATTCTTTTTATTTTCATTTTAAAAACTCAAAATCTTTTTAGACTCGTCCATTATTCTATTTGAAAAACTTTCTGAGGTTTCTCCTTCTTGCTTTTCTATGTTAAGGCTGTGTATCAATTGTGGGATAAAATTATTAAAATCTGAAGGATTCTCAGTTGCGTAAACTTTTATTGAATCCTCTTCTATGTTTTCAGAGTCTCTTATTTCTGGTTGCATATCTACTTCTTTTGTTTTCAGTTCATTTGTATTTTTAAGAAGAAAATAAGCTCCTTTTGATTTGGCATATTCTTCTATCTGAGAGAACTTTATGTCTGAGTTTTCTCCCTTGTCCAAAACCCCTCTTATTCTCAATAGAACAACTTTATCTTTCAGTTCAAGTTTTTCAAGTTCTGAAATTATCTGGCTAGTGGCCGAAAGAGCATTTCTAACTTCTATACACAGTGAAGCGACTCCCCGAATTTTTATCTCTATTTTTTCTGGATTTCTTGGATTATCTGTATCTACAATGTAAAATCTGCCATACTGAAGTTCTTCAAGTTCTTGAAAGTTATTTGGAAAAGTTGGACCAGCATATACAAAGTTTTCGTATTGGAATTCTATATGAAGATGCCCGCAGGCATAGTAATCTGCTTTTGGAAGTTTATCTGTTTCCAATGCGTCTATCGGAAGTGAACCTTTTGCTTTGTCTATTGTTGTATGCAACATAAAAATCTTGAAAAGTCCAGGAGTATCATTAAATTTTACATTTCTAAGTTCTTGGATTTCAAGTCCTGACTTTTTTCCAGGATAACCATATATTGCAACTCCTTTGTGAATTGTTGGATTTAGAAGTAAATATCCTTCTTTCTGTTCAAAATCTACAACATTTTTGCAGAAACCTGCTTTTTCCAAAACATCAAGAAAGGTTTTTCCTGATACAGAATAATCATGAGAGCCTGCGATGAGGAAACAAGGAATTTTGGCGTCATGCAGTTTTCTAAATACAGCAAAAGATTCTTTTAGGATGTCTATAGGGGGATAAGCAGAGTCAAATAAATCTCCTGAAATAAGAACAAAATCAACTTTTTTCGCTATACATGTTTCAATCGTTTTTTTGAAAGACTCGAAGTTCAAATCTTGCATTGGCTGTTGCTTCCAGCCTCCTAAATGTGTATCAGAGACATGAGCAAACTTAACCATTTTGTTTTTTTGTTTTTGCGAATACAAATTCCTTAAAGAATTTGCATAGCGCGAATTTTACCATTTTTATTATCCGGGAGCAGTATTATATAAGGATTATTATCCTGAAAATGAAAGCTCCAAAATCTGGAGTTTTTCAAAAAAGAGTTTTCTCTCTGCTAGACTCTTTACTTCGTAATCTAAAAAGTTTATTCCTTTTGTTAATGTGCTAATCAATAATATTATCTTGCCTTCTCTTGCAAGGTGTTTCTTTGCTTGCTTGAGAAATTTGTTTACTATTTCTCCTCCTTTTTTTCCTCCGGTTGTTGCAACGCTAGATTCTTTTGGCTCTCTTGTATCTTCAGGCAGATAGGGAGGATTAAAAACTATTATATCAAACTTACCTTTAACGCGAGAGAAAAGATTTGAATTTATACATTTGAATCCTAACTTCTTACATTTTTTTACGGCTTCGTTATTAATGTCTACGCCTAAAATATTTTCTTTTTTTATTCCAGCGCGTAGCGCGGTTTGCAATTGTACTGCGCTTCCAGCGCCGATTTCAAGGAATTTAAGATTAAAGTTTTTAGCCAATAATATTGGAATTACCTCTTCTAGAGTTTCTGACATTAAAAAAGAATCTTCAGCTGGCTCATAGACTTCAAATTTTGACATTTTCTATTTTAATACTCATAGATTGTTGATGAAGTCAGTAATCTCTGGTTTGAACATAAACACAACAACAAGAATTCCAATTAGAATTAAAAGCATAGCCACCATTATCAAAGTCATTATAGTTCCCATTTTTATTTTTGGATTTTGTGTATAATCTGATACTTTTTGAATTACTTGCTGAGTTTGCTGTGGCTGCTGATACACTGGAACTGGTTGTGGTTGTGGTTGGTAAAATTGTTGTTGGGGGGACGAGGGGACAGAATAAGAAGAAATTATCTGCGGACTCTGACCTTTAGGGGCAGATTGAATTGGCTTTTTTGGTTGAGCTGTTGGATTTTTAACTATTGTTGTTTGTGCTGGTGGCTGAACGCTCTGCATATTTAATGCTTGAATGGCTTCATCTATTTCCTCTTTAGGATAGCCAGAATTATACAGACTTTGAGCAGTTTGCTGAAGATTTCCTCCTTTTTGCAATGCTATTTTCAGCATCCCAAAGATATCAGCTCGCGTCATTCCAAATTAAGGAGAATTTGGTTTAAAAAGTGTTTTATGCTCTCGTCAAATTTATCTAGAATTTCAATATTTTTCCGTTAGAAGACAAGTGAGAAGTTTCACCAAATCTATATCCCATCTCTTTTGAAAGTTCTATTAAAGGAGTTTCTTGCTGCAAAGTTCCGTGAGCTGGAATAATATGTTTTGGTACTAGCATTTCTATTATATCCCGTAGGTCTTCCCTTCCAGCATGTCCTGATACGTGAACATCTGTCTGGATTCTTACTCCTTTTTTCATTAATTTTTTGTCCATCTTATCTCTTGAATGAATATTTATTGGGACAGGAATTACGCTTGAAGAAAATATGACATTATCATCTGATTTGAATTTAAATGGAGTTTCATCATTCACAATTCTGTCAAGTATAGAATTTGGTTCTGCCTGATGTCCAGTACATACCACAAGATACCTTCCTCTTTCTTTATCAAGTTTTTTCAAAAAGCTGTTTACTTGATTTCTATACTTAATCATCTCTATATCTTTTTGGAACGGACATTCTCCAACTTTTATGGCGCAATTTACATATTTGTTTAGGCTACGGCCTAAAAATACTATTCTTCTATTTGTTCTTCTTCCAAAATCAACAATACTTTTCAGTCTTGAAATATGCGATGAGAAAGTTGTCACAAAAATAGCACTTTTAACATTCCTTATTCTTGAAAATGCATCTTCAACCATATTCCTTGCAATTCTCTCGCTTGGTGTTCTTCTTTCAACGCCAGAATATAATGCTTCAACAACAAGAGCCTTAACTCCTTTCTTCCCTAATTCCTTTAATCTTTTGTAGTTTGTTGGTTGTCCCATAACCGGATAATTGTCAAACTTGTAATCTAAGGCATAGAAAAATATTCCCTCTTTTGTATGAAGAGCACAAAGAACACATTGGATAGTAGAGTGTGTCACATTTATGAATTCAAGAGTATATTCTTCGGTATGTCCTTTTATTTTCATTGAAAAATTTCCTTTTAGAATAGTTTGTTTATTTTTAACTGCAATTTTATTATCTTCAAGAAGAACATTGAAAAATGCCATAGTGAAAGGGGTTGCGATAATCTGTGCTTGAGGATATCTATGGGCTAAATATGGAAGAGCTCCGATATGGTCTAAGTGAGCATGCCCAATTATTATTGCCCTAACTTTGTCTCTCCATCCCATCTTATCAAGAATCATATCGTCAGGAAGAGCACCTATTTTTCTCATTTTCTGTTCAGTATAAACCTCTCCAGGTTTCTGTGGTTCTGTTTCCTGTATCTCTATAACCGGAGGAAGAAATATTCCTGCATCGAAGATAAATACATCTTCACCTACTTTCCC
>CAYIHJ010000018.1:0-6915 GCA_964363245.1 Candidatus Woesearchaeota archaeon
TAATTCCGCCTTGCCGCACCCATCAAGTAGTCAGCTCATTTTAAAAAGAGGGTCTTCCTTGGTAATTCAAGCTAAAACAGACAGGGCGTTATTCTGATATAGAGACTTATGGCGGGGGCGTTTGAGTTTTATTTTCTTTTTTACAATAATATTTTTAAAGCGCTAGTTTATTCGTAGATTATGAAGAGGAACTTGGCAATTCTTGTTTTAACAGGATTATTATTTTTAAGTGGATGTAAAGACAAAAAAGATATTTGGAATCCTCATCAAATACCAATTCGCAGAGTTTTACAACATAATAAAGAAGTTGGTTTTTTATCTACTAAACAAACTATAGACTTAATAGGTAGACCCTCAGGAACTTCGGTATCTTTAGAATATAATAAATATTTTAGTAAGATATTAGAAAGTGATAAAATAGTAACTGACATAGATACTGGAGATTTCAACAAAGATGGAACAACTGATTTTACTCTTTATTATGCAGTTTATAGTAAATTGAATAACGAGAGAATTGGAACAGAAACCGAAACTTTTCTTAGTAAAAATAATACTTTTAATTATGAGTCTAAGAGATAGCCAATCAACTTTTTTTCAAAGCCAAGCTACAAAACTCTCCAGATTCTAATTTAAAATAAAATTAAAATTATCCGAAGAGCGACGAAAGTCCTTCTGCTGCAGCTTCATGTTTCTCTTCTTTAGCCTTTTCTTCTTTCTTATCTTCATGATGCCCTGCTGATCCACTTGCTGGAGCAGCTGCAACTAAACTTGCGCTTTCTAATTCACTATCAATATCAACACCTTTCAAGCTCACAATAAGAGACTTAATTTTTGATTCGTCTGTATGTGCGCCAGCGGCTGTAATAACACTTTTCAAATTGTGTTCATT
This sequence comes from Candidatus Woesearchaeota archaeon, assembly GCA_964363245.1. Classification (GTDB taxonomy): domain Archaea; phylum Nanobdellota; class Nanobdellia; order Pacearchaeales; family GW2011-AR1; genus JAGVNG01. The sequence continues at coordinate 890 of CAYIHJ010000018.1, forward strand.
GATTTCTTTTTCAAGCTTGTGAAGCAAAAGTGCAGCGTATATGTATTCCATTTATTTTACCTCCCTGTCAATTTTAATTGATAGTAAATTCATTTTATGGATTTTCCTCGGATTTATTTTTCTGAACATCTTTCTGAATTATTTTTGTCATTGCTTTTTCTTGTCTGCCTGCTTTCCCTATAAGGAATTTGATTGTTTCAGGAGTTGCATATCCTATTTCAACTGCAAAAGGTAACGCCTTTCCATATGCTAATTTTAAATCTTTTAGTGTACCTTCTCTATCTATTTTTATTTCAAGATATATTTTATTCTCTACTGAGTCAAAAGCACACAAGGGTACAAATCCAACAGAAAATGGTTTTATATCAAGCTTACTCATAACATCAGCTGCATTAGAAGTAATTTTTTGTCCTTTCCTAACTATTACTTTAGATTCTTTTATGTTTATCTTTCCTTTTTCAATTTGAATTTGTATTCCCAAAGCCCCCAATTCAGATATTGCAGGACCTGGAATTAAATCAGTAGGACCTGGTTGAACTTCGATATCATCAGGAGCCTCTTGTCCTGTTTTTGCTTTAGTAGCACTTTTATTTTTTATTAATTCAGCTGCAAGTTCAAAAGTGTCCATATTTGAAAATAATATTGCAACGCTACCATTAATTTGGTTTTTCAATTCTTTAACAACTTCTTTTCCAGAAGAATCTAATGCCTTGAAAATAAGATTTTTCTTTGGGACCCTTATTTCAGCCTTTCCTCTTAGTTTCTTACCAATTTCTTGGAATTTTGCAGCCGGCAAATTTTTTACAGAAGCAACCATAATAGTCTTATTATTTTTTATAAGCTGTTCCAACTCCTTTACTGTTTTTATTTTTTCAGCAGAAATATGAGTTTTTTTTGTTTTATCTGAACTTTTAGTTTTCATTTTGTTAATTATCTTACCATTATTTTTTGTGGTTTAGTCATAGTAAATTTTATTTCTATGTTCTTTATGTTATCTTTTCCCTTTGGAAGAACTTTCATAACTGCATTATAAACCGACAATATGTTTTCAGTTATTTCCTCGTTTTTCATATTTTGTTTTCCAATTGCCAATTTTATGCTTGCTTCTTTTATTTTTATCTTAACGCTATTGTTTATTTTCTCTCTCAAGGCTTTAATGCTTTTTTCATCCGCATCCATTAAGATTCCCATTTGTGGTGAGGGCATCTTTCCAGCTGGTCCAAGAACTCTTCCAAAAACAGTTGCTACTTTCGGCATAAGATTGGCTTGGGCTATGAAGAAATCAAACTTCTTAGCAAGTTTTCTCAATTCTTTCTTATCTGAATAGTTTTTGAATTCAGTAGGAGTTATAGTTTCAATATCTTTGTTTTTAGATTCAAAAAAACCAGCAATATTTTTATCTTTTATTTTGTAAGGAATATCCAAGAACAAATTTATATTTTGTTTTTTAACATCGAACTTTTGCAAATTTATAATTAAATCAACAGTTTGATTAAACTTTCTATCTTCATTTTTTCTAAGCTCATCAAGAGCTTTTATCAATTGATTTTTCAATTCCATTTTCTATTCTTTTACCCTCCTACTTTACGCGCCGATGCCCTAGAACGTATGCATCAACGATGTAGTTTATTGGGTAAAATTGTGAGCTTTTTTTGCTTTATAAAGTTTACCAAAAGAAAAATTTATAAAACAATTATAATCAACATAATTATGGAATATTATTTAATCTCCTCCATTCAATACCCTCAAGAAATTTTTACAATTATAAATGGCAATTTAGAAACTTTATTAGAAGAAGGACTTACATTAAGAGAAAAAAACAAGATGCCTTCTTTTGAAGCAGGAATGACAATGGATTCTGATATAGATTTAACAAGATCGAGCAAAGCATTTTACCAAATTAATCAAATTGGCGGAGAAGAGGCTTTATTCAAATTAAAGAAATATAAAAAACAACAATAATTCTTATAAACTGAGATTATGTTTTTAGGAAATGGAATTAGTTGCTTTGTTATCTTCTGGAAAGGGAAGTTGGGCCCAAGTTTCTGGGCTGATAAAACATGGTGAATGGGATAATATCATAGTTCTTGGAGATGATTTTGCCCAAAAATTTGTACATGAAAAAAAGTTTGAGTTCATAAAAATAGATTTAAGCAAGAGAATTCAAGACCTACGGGATGAATTTATGCAAAAACTAAAGGGAAAAATAAGAGGAACAGAAGCTGCTTTAAGTATAGCATCTGGAGACGGAAAGGAGCACATGGCACTTATTTCTGCTTTAATAAATCTGCCAATTGGAATTAGATTTGCAGCTTTGACAAAAGATGGTGTTGTAGATCTTTAGTCTTTTATCCAAAGTAACTACTTAAAAAGTTGTAAATTTATCCAAAGTAACTACTTAAAAAGTTGTAAATTTATCCAAAGTAACTACTTTTTACCCAGAAGAACATAATTAATAATAATAAGAAAAATAGGAAGAAGCTCATAAAGGAAAATGCCTTTTTTGCAAACTTTTCATTTTTTGTTATTACAAGCATAGTCAAATAAAAGAATCTTCCCCCATCAAAAATTCCCATTGGTAGCATATTAACTAATGCCACACTTAGGCTTATTAGAATAAGCCACCATAAAAAATTATAAATGAAAAGACCAAAGCTTGACACTGGTTCATAGTAAGTGTTTGACTTTTTGAAAGAAGATAATGCTGAAACCAATTTTCCTGACACGCTATCAGAGCTTTTGTCTAAAAAGGCAACGCCGAGGAAAGGAAGACTTTCATTTTTAGGGTTTTTTCCTAAGACTATTTCTTTCTCTTCCATATCCTCTCTCTTTGTCTTTAAGGTTATTCTTTCTCCTGGGGAATACCTTCCAAGCTCTTTTCTGAATGCTTCAACATCTGAAGTTTTTTTCCCATTTACTTCAAGAATTATAGAATTTAATCTAGAATTTATTGCAGGAGCATCATCATATACCATTATGTAACCTATATTGTCTTTCTGAGCTTCAAGGCTTTTTTTGGAGATTAGATAACTTTGATTTTCTTTTGTTGTTATTTTATTCAAGCCAGTTTCGTTGAACTTGCTTACTATATTGCTATAAATTGGAACGCTTACTATAATCCCATTTACTGCTGATATAGAAGATAAATTAATTGGTGAATAAGAATAACTATCAAATATGATTCCAGCAGGGGCAAATACAAATGAAAAAAACACCCACAAAACAACGAAGAAGAATATAGTAGTTAGTATGTTTGCAAATGTTCCCGCAGAAAGTATAGTCATTTGAGAGAATTTACTTTTTTTAGCCATCTTCTTTTCATCCAGCTCAACGAATGCAGCTAAAAATACTGGAAGGAAAAAAGGGAAGAACCCAAAACCAGTAGTCTTAACTTTTACCTTATCATAAACTGCAAATATTCCATGGCTAAACTCATGAGTTATTGCAATAATTGCTAAAATTATTATCCAATAAATGAAATAAAATGGAGGAAGTCCAACATCAACTATCTTATCAATGTAAGGAACAAGAGGAACTATTGGAGCAACTTTTATTTTGGTTACGATATCAGTAAAAGCGTAAAGCCAGACTATTTTTCCAAAAAGATAAAGCATTCCTACCATAAGAAGATACCCTATAGTTATTGAGAAGTAACTAAGTACCTTTAGGGTTTTTTTGTATTTTCTACCTACAATGTTTATTAGCTTTATTCCAAGACTTGTTCTATAAAGGAACAAAAGTCCTTCTCTTTTGATATTTTTTCTTTTTACATAAAGAAATAAAGATACAAATAATACAAACAATACTAACAATGCTATATCATAATTAATAAAATTCATTTTATCTCTTTTTTACTTTTTCCTCAAAGGCCTAAATGCTCTTTTCCCACATTTTCTACATTTGACTTTCCCTTTCATAATTTTCTGAGGATCAGATCTCATTTTACTGCTACATTTTTTACATACAAAAACATTCTTATAAAGTCTGTTTGTTGCTTCTAATATTTTTCCCATATTTTTTAATTTAAAGTTTTCGTTTAATTATCTTTCTACCTTCAATATCCCAATATTCCACATTTGAATTTTCTTCCAGTTCTTTTCTTATTTCCTCGTCACATGCTATCTCAAAATTCTCAAAGCTTTCCAAATCCATAACGCTAACATTTTCTGCAATTGATAATACTTGAGCTTTTCTTTTGTCAACCATAGGAACTTCAAATCTTTCATGCCCAGGAACAGCAATTATTTTTTTCTGATTATTTATTATTCCTATCGCTTCTATCCTACATTTTGCAGCTCCATGCTTTCCAGTCTTGCTTACATCACTTTTCTTTACAGTATATGGCTCGCCATCTATTAAGATGTTGGCACCAGATTTTGCTTCAACTGCACTTATTATTTTTAAAACCATAAGATACCCAAAAAAAGTAAATTTATAAAGGTTTTTAATCAACAAGATAAAATGGCCTTCAAAAACAGAGATTTTATTGAACTTGATTTTACTGGTAGACTGAAGAATGGGGAAATTTTTGACACTAATATAAAAGAGGATTTGGAGAAACTACATATGGGCCATGATCATCCAATAGAAACCAAATCATTTATTCTTTGTTTGGGAGAGGGAATGTTTCTCAAAGCAATAGAAGATTTTTTGATAGGAAAAGATATAGGAGAATATGAAATAGAACTTACTCCAGAAAAGGCATTTGGTCTTAGAAGCCCCAAATTGATAATGAGGATTCCAACAAAGGTTTTTAGGGAACAAAAAATAAATCCTATTCAAGGAGAAGTTTTCAATTTTGATGGTAGACTTGCAAAAATTCTAACTGTTTCTGGAGGAAGAATAATGGCTGATTTTAACAATCCCTTATCAGGAAAAGAAGTTGTCTATAAATTAAAAGTAAAAAGAAAGGTAACAGATACAAATGAAAAAATAAAGGCAATAATAAATTTCTTTTTCAAAAGAGACCTAAATTTTGAAGTAAAAGATAATAAGATAATCTTAGACATAGAAGCCCCTTTGAAAAAATATGCTGAAATGCTGGCAAGTAAATTTAAAGAACTCTTCAGTATGGAACTGGAAATAAAAGAAATTACAGAAAAAGAGAAACCAAAAGAAAGCCTGCAAGTCGAACATAAGTAAAAATACGCAAAAACAAACAGAAAAAGACAATAATCCTTATAAACATTAATTAATTCTCTTTTTTATGGCAGATACTCATTATTTAAAAGAAAATTCCTCAAGTTACGATGTTTCTTCTGATGTAAGAGAAATAGATAGAGAATTAGAGGAATTATTGAAGAAACAGATAGCAAAAATAAAGGTTATTGGGGTTGGTGGAGGTGGAGGAAACTCATTAAGTAGGATGAGAGAAATTGGAATAAAGGGCGGAGAACTAATTGCAATAAACACAGACGCTCAAGATTTGTTGTATGCAAGCGCTGACCAAAAAATCCTAATAGGAAAAGAGCTGACACAAGGGCTTGGTGCAGGAAGTAATCCTAAAGTTGGAGAAGAAGCTGCAAAAGAAAATGAGTCGGAAATAAAAAAGAAAATTGCCGGTGGAGATATGATATTTATAACATGCGGATTAGGGGGAGGAACAGGTACTGGTGCCGCCCCTGTTGTTGCTGCATTAGCCAAGAAACAAGGAGCCCTCACAATAGGTGTAGTAACTCTTCCATTTACAATTGAAGGAAAAAAAAGACTTGAAAATGCAATGACTGGACTTGAGAAACTGGAAGCAACCGTGGATACATTAATAGTTATTCCAAACGACAAACTTCTTGAGCTTGCTCCTGAACTTCCACTTCATACAGCATTTAAAATTGCAGACGAAATACTTACAAACGCAGTAAAAGGTGTAACGGAATTAGTAACAACATCTGGATTAGTTAACTTAGATTTTGCAGACATAAAAGCAGTTATGGTAGATGGTGGAGTTTCCTTGATAGGAATGGGGGAGTCAGATAGCGCAAACAGGGCTATTGAAGCTGTTGAAAAAGCAATCCAAAATCCTCTTCTTG
>CAYIHJ010000018.1:6925-9761 GCA_964363245.1 Candidatus Woesearchaeota archaeon
CTCTTCTTGATGTAGATATTTCAAACGCAACAGGAGCACTAATAAATATTGTAGGTGGACCAGAAATGAGTCTAGATGAATGCAAACTTATAATAGAAACTGTTGGAAATAAGTTAAGCCCAGATGCAAAAATGATATGGGGAGCCCAGATTTCAGAGGACATGGAAAAATCAATAAGAGTTTTGCTTATTGTAACAGGAGTTCGAAGCTCTCAGATTTTTGGACATGGAGAATCTCTTGAAAGTATGAAACACAGAGAAATCGAAGAAGAACTGGGAATAGATTTTATTGAATAGTAAAAACTTAAAAACTCTTTATTTTTCTTTACAATATGACAGAAATACTTGAATCCTTAAAGCAGTTTGTAACAAAGTCTAAGAGAGTATGGATGATTATGAAAAAGCCAAGTATGAAGGAATTTGAACTTATTTCTAAAATTTCCGCAATAGGAATACTTCTTCTTGGAGTGATAGGATTTTTTTTCTCAATATTAATTTCTTATTTTGTTTGATTATTATATAAAAACTTAAATATATTCCCTGCTATCTACAGAATTATGATTTTAGGAAGGCTAGAGAAGATATTAAGCGGGTTCAGAAAAGTAATAATTCCTGCAAGCCTCGCAACTGCTTTATTTTTTGGATGCTCTAATGAGGATCCGATATCAAATCAGACTCCACATTCACCCCCTCAAACAGGGCAAAACGGCTCGCCAGTAATAACTTCATCACCCCCATTAATTGTTGATGAAAATAGTAATTATACATATCAAGTTCAAGCGAGTGACCCTGATGGAGATGTAATATCTTATTCCCTTGCTAAAAAACCATCGTGGATTTCAATTTCCACGTCAGGATTAATAAGTGGAACTGCTCCAGATGTTTCTTCAGACCAACTTAATGAAATGGAAGTAAATGTTTCAGATAATAAAAATCTTGTCGCACAAAAATATAATTTGACAGTAAAAAATTTATTGAATACTTATGTGTTGACTCCAACTCAACTTGGCACATTAGTAAAAAATGATAGCACAAGTCTGTCTTTTTCCCAACCAATGAATTTTGTTACTGGAGATGTTGTAAGTTCTGGAATAAGTACAAAAACTCCTTCGGGGTTTTTACGAGAAGTAATTTCGGTTTCTACAGATAAGAAAACATTTTATACCAGTCAAGCAACTTTGGAGCAAGCGGTAAAAGATGGAACTTTAAATTATTCAGGAAGTTTGACTCCTCCTCTTACTTCTCCAGGAATTATGATAGACGGGGTACGCATATTACCAAAAACTTCGACATTTAATTTTAATATAAATTTGAACAATGTTATTTTATATGATAGAGACGGAGACAAAAATACCGAGGATGATCAGTTAATTGCAAACGGAAACATCTCATTTAATACAGATGTAGTCTTCAATATTAAAATCAACAATCATGGGCTTGAGGAATTAATTTTCAAAAATTCGACAGACATAAGTTCTGATATAACGGTGGGAGCAAATACTTTTGGAATCGCTCAGACACACCAAATAAAAATAGCGGAATACGATTTTCAACCATTTGTTGTAGGATATCTCCCCATCCCCCCTATTCCCATACTTCTTCCTGTTATAGCTGTTCCAAAGTTAGGAGTTTACATAGGCATAGACCCTACAAATGTTAATCCTCTTAGTGTTAGGGTTAAACAAAATGCAGATTTAAATGTAGCTTTGACTTATAAGGGATTATGGAACTTCACTTCTAATTTTTCAAATAACTTTGAATTTTCAAATCCTGTTATTAATGATGATTTGGAACTTAAAGTTTTTGCAGGTCCAAACTTGGAATTTTCTTTATATGATATTGGAGGACCATTTGGAAGTTTGAACGGAAGACTGAGATTGAAGCATCAAAATAGTGCTTGGGAACTTTATGGAGGATTTGGAGCCTCGTTGGGAGTAAAGATGGATGTCTTGAAAAAGAATTATTCTATCCAATTTAAAGAAATCATTAATTACGAAAAACTTTTGGTAAAAGGTGAAACTCCGGTAGTTTCTGAAAAAATATTATTTACTTCAAATAGGAGTGGAGATACTGAAATTTATTCTATGAATCCTGATGGCTCTAATCAAGTAAATTTAACTAACAATGTATCTCACGAATATGAATCTTCTTGGTCCCCAGATAAAAATCAATTTGTTTTTGTTTCTGAAAGAGATGGAAATCCAGAGGTTTATACTATGAAATTAGACGGAACTACTATCAAAAGATTAACTAATAATTCTGCAACTGAGAGGTTTCCTGATTGGTCCCCTGATGGTAAAGAGATAGTTTTTTATTCACAAAGAAATGCCAACCAAGAAATTTTTTTAATGAATTCTGATGGATCAAATCAAAGAAAAATTGATATTTCTTTTGGAATACATATAAATCCAAGATGGGCTCCTGATGCAAATAAAATTGCTTTTTCTTCTACTTTAGCTGCAGAAGGAAGTTATGATATCCATACTATTAATAAAAATGGAACAGGATTACAAAGGCTTACTAAAAACTCTGCTGCTGAAATAGAACCCGATTGGTCCCCTGACGGAAAGAAAATAGCATTTAGTACAAATAGAGATGGGAACTATGAAATATATGTTATGGACGCAGATGGTTCTAATCAAACAAACGTATCAAATAGTCCTAGTACTTATGAATCAAGCCCTTCATGGTCACCAGACGGAAAGAAAATAGTTTGCGTGTCAGGCACAGGAACATCCTCTGAAATTTGGACTATGAATGCAGATGGTTCAAACAAGAAAAGAATTACTAATAATAGTTATAATGACGGAAGTCCAAGATGGTCTCCGAAATAAATC
>CAYIHJ010000019.1:0-9715 GCA_964363245.1 Candidatus Woesearchaeota archaeon
TGGTTCTTCTTTTGGAAGCACACAATCTATAACAAGTAAGGCTGTGGAAAACAATTCTCAAGAAAGTCGGATTGGAGATAAAAATCCCTAAAGCGCAATACTTAAAAACCACTTCCGCTTGTAGTTATAATGGCAAAGAGAAGAGTAAAAAAGAGCGCTGGAAAGAGTATTTTTTCTAGTCCTGTTGCTTTAAGGTCAACAGTTGAGAAAAAAAAGGTAGTTACAAAGAACTTTATCATGTTTATTTCTTTATTTGCAGTATCATATATCTTATGGAAAGTTATTTCTGCTGAATTTTGGAATAATTTGTTTTTCCTTTTAGTGCTGGTATTTGGATTTGTTTCACTAGCCTTTTTTATTGTTTGGATGATTTTGCTTATGTTGAAAGCGAAAGGATGATAACAAAACTTGAGAGTAGTAATGTTTAAATAGATTTATAAACAACAGATTATCGGTTAAGTTACGATGATAAGATATGGTAGGATAGTGTATTTTGCTTTGATGTTCCTTTTTCTATTGACAAGTGTAAGTGCTGCTGTTGATACAGTTATAGTTCAATTAAATAGTCAAAACTATAATTATGCTGTTATTGGAAGAACTTATGATTTTTTTGTGGCTGGAAGTGACTTACAAGCAATAAACAACCCAGAATTACAATTAATTAGCAATACAGGTTCAAATCTTTTTGTGTATAAATTTACCCCTGGAAATATCACGGGAATTAGGATATTTAACGATGGAGTTAATAGTTTCAATTTAAGCGTCCTAAGTGAAGTAGATGAGCTTGCTGATTCCATTGGAAGTGTTGTTATTGAAGTTGATGATACTTCTTCATCTGTCAAGATAAATAATTTGAATTTGAGCAACAGAATAATACGAAATCTAGATATGAGTAATATTCTGGAATTACGTAGTTTAGGAATAACACGTTATAATTTACCCTTAGACCAATTATTATCTGGTTTAACTTTTGATTTAAATTTCGTTAAAAATAGCGTACATCCAACATATAATCTTTTGAACTTTCAGGGTACCGCAGCAAATGTATTAAGTGCGATTTTGCTTTATAATCAATTTAATAGTTTTAGTGTAATAGACATTAATAATGTTAATAATCATACACTATTAAATCAAGTCATAGACAAATATAACGCAAATATAAAATATGGATTTAATGCAAATGCGGTTAAGCAGGGAAATAATTTTGAATTTTCTTCGGATGAAGGATACGCTAGTTTGAATGGCACTCATTTAAAGAATTTACAGGCAATTATTAATGAAAAAATTAAATTTATTAATCCTGATGAAGTTATTGATGTCTTGCTCCCAATAGGAGATTTTTCAGGGTTTAAGCAGTTTGTTGATTTTGATACTTCTGTTGATTTCGGCAATCTAACAACAATGCAAGACGGTAATTATGCTTTGAAGGTTTTGTATATAGATAAATTTGGAAATAATGGGACAATGCCTTTTGAAGTGGTATTAGAGGTAACTAATGGAGGAAATTCTGAAAGTGCTAATAGTAATGGAACAGTAAATTTTACAAATGTTGTGATTAGCCAAACATTACAAAGAATTCAGAACTTGCCTCCAGGGATTAATTTAACCGCAACATTATATGGTAGCAATACCCCTTCTGGTTTTCTTAATGCCCCAATTAATATACAATCTCTAAATTATATAAAAATAGATTCAAGTAATTCAAGTGCAACAAATGGTGGAGGTTTTGATTTATACTTTAAGATAGATAAAAATTCAATTCCTTCGAGTGCTAAAAATGAGGTTAGATTATATGTCCAAGAAGGAGCTTCATGGAGTTTGTTGCCAACTTCTTTGATTAGTGAAACTTTAACACATTATGAATATAAAGCAACAATCCCCCACTTCAGTAATTTCTTGGTAGGATATGTTTCGTCATCTTCTGGTGGAGGAAGTTCAAATGACGCCCAAATTTATCAATTTGGAGGGAATACTAATACTTCTAATGAAGGTGCTCCTAGGGCAATAAATCTTGGAAATCCTAATAATTCTCCAGAAGAGAAACCTTCAGCAGGATTCTTCTCAATAATAACAGGAGCAGTAATAGGGACATTTGGAAGCCCTATGGGGATTGCAGTAATAATGTTTATTGCAGTTATTGTTGGATTAATGATTGTTTTTAGAAATCAAAGAAAAAACAAAAAAGTAAAAGGTGATAAATTAAACGATAGGGGTGATAAAGTTGATGAACCATGAAATTTTTAGTAGTTTTTCTTATAATTCTTTTAATAGTAACTCCTACTTTGGGTGCTAAGTATATTTCTCTTCCGTACAAACAGACATTAAATAAAGCTAATCTTTTGGATACTCTTAATGTTAATTTTGAAATAAAGGATTCAGATGGTAAGCCTCTTGAGGGAGTGTTAGTGATAATACAAGGAATTAGCAATCAGGCTTTTAGTGAAAATAAATTAACTAATAGTGATGGTAAGATCTCTTTCATTTTGAACAAAAATGAAATTTTCATTTATACAATATATCAATTAAGTTATGAAGAAAAAATAGGAAATTTCTTTACTAATTCTGATAAGAACATCGGGATAACATTGAATAAAATTTCAAATGACAAATGGTATTTTTATTATGAAAATAATGGTCAAATTGAAGTTAAATTTAAGAGTTTGGATGCAGACATAAATTATAATGTAAATGAATACATAAATAATATATTAGAAATCAAAAATGTAGCTGGTGCTAATATTGATTTAATAAAAGATAAAACTTCATTTAAAACAGTAGATAGCGCAACATTAAGGGAATTAAGGTGGTGGGGTGGATTAAAACCCTATGAAATTTTTGTAGATTTAACTTTAAAAAAAGATGGATGGGTTAAGGTTACAATTAAAGAGGATATATCTGAAATATGTGTTGGTAATGCTGTTGGAAGATACAGAGGTCAGCCTTTTGACGTATCTGGAAGCGAATTCATATGTAAAACGGAAGATAATAAAGGAACTCCTGGAAGTAATTTAGTACCTGAATGGATATTAAAGAATACTTATAAATTTTTTATAGGAGTTGCTTATAAAATTAATAATCAAGAAAAAATTTTTGAATTATTAACCCAAGATTTTTATATAGATAATATAGAATGGAAGCCAGAAATTAACTCCCAGCCTGAAACTAGGGTGAAAATTAATGAAAATTGGAATTACAATATAACACCAAAATATCTTAATAACTTTGTTTATTATTCATTGAAAAAAGCTCCAAGTAATATGAAAATTGATGTAGAAAAAGGCGTTGTCAATTGGATGCCTGCAAATACAGGTTATTATGAGGTTACTGTAAGAGCATTTTACCCCTATTTTCATGATAATTATAAAGTGGCTTACAATGACCAAGAGTTTACTTTAGAAGTTTTTGACGATACAGAAAAGGGAAATCTTTATGCAGATAGCTTATATATTTTTAATAATACTATAAATGTAGGAGAAGAAATAAAAGCTAGTTTTAAAGCTTATAATAATTACTCTGTCAAAAATTCTTTCTATTATGAAATTCAAACTGGTGATAATAATTCTTTAATTTATGAGATAAAAGATATGGAACCATATTCAAAGAGAACAATTTATGTTTCATGGAAATATGCCTCTTCAGGAATATATAACTCACAATTGATAATAGATTCTAAACATGAAATAAATGAGAGTAATGAGGGAGATAATATTAAATATTTTGGGAATATAGTTGTAACATGAAAATCAAAAACATATTAACATCGTCCTTATTGGGATTAAGTCTTTTTCTGCCATTAAAACTAAAGTCCCAAGAATATGATTCTTTGAAAACCATTCAACTGGCAAGAAATTTGGAGAATTTAGGATTTAATTTGGAAGGTTATATAATTAATAAGCCTTCACAGATACAGATAGATTATAATGATAAGTCTGCTGTAATAAATTGCCCAATTATAGCTGAAAAATCAAATAATGATCTTTTAATGGATTATCCTTTTTTTATAGCTTTTAATAAAAAAGATTCTGCAAATACCTTTTATAAAAATTTTATTAATAGTTATGGGGGATTAGGTTTTATTTTAGATGATAATACCGTCTCTCCGCAAGTTTATGCAGATTCTATAAAGAAATTACTTAAGAAAATACCCTCTTCTGTTACTAATTATAAAAATAGATTGGAAAATAAATTGCACGGGGTTTATCCAAACCCATCAAATGGGTTAATAAATGTGAGATATGATATAAAAAATAATTCTAATGTAACTTTTAATTTATATGATGTAATAGGAAGACAAGTAAAAACCTTTTCCGAAAATGCCGTTTCAGGTGAAAATAATTTAAATTTTAATTCTTCAGAGTTACCTAGTGGAATTTATTTTCTGCAAATTGTAATAGATTCTGATAAAAAAAGAATTGGTAATGTAAAGAAAATAAACATAATAAAATGAAAATTAGATATTTATTACCTTTCCTGTTTTTTCTCAATACACAAGCTCAGTTTAAAACGGAATCAAACTTGAATATTTTTGATGTAAAAAGTAAATACATTGATGTTGCTGTCAGGGATACTTTTGGACTGAAAGATTTGGTTAACATTAAAGGAATAGTCAAATTAAAATATGACAATAATTCTATTTATTTTAACAGAAATGGACTTCTTAATCATCATTCCGGGGGAAATCTTGATTTAAATTGGTTGAAAATTTATCATAATCAATCAAAACAAAACATTCAAACAGACAATTCTTTAATCAAAAATTCTCCATTAGGAGAGATTATTACTCAAACAAGAATATTAAATGATAATAAAATAAAAGAGTCTGGACTTGCTCTCAACTATAATGATTTTTTTATTAGCTCTGAAAATGCAACTATTAATAATAAAATAAGTGGACAAACATTAGTAAAAATCAACGAAGATCAAAATTTAATTCCTTTTTCTTTTGAATTTAATAATAATAATACTAATGTTTTTGAAATGGGATTTCAAAACGGATTTTTAAAATATATACAAAACAAACAAGATAGTAACAAGTTTAGTAATTATCTAGCAGGAATCAATTACTCTAATTTAAACATTCGCTCAGATTTAAGCCTTTATTATGGAAAGTATTTCTCTGGGTTTTTTAATTTTAATATATTTGATAAAATAAATGTTAATTTTATTTACGACAGAAATTTGAAAGTAAATTTGTCTACATCTAATTACTCTAAACTAAATAAGAAAGATTTTGAGAGAACCCTTGAAAATAAACTAAGATTGGTCCCAAGAGTTTATGATTCTAACTTAGAAACAGAGAGACACTATTTAGAAGATATGTTTTTTACAGAAGATTATGATTTTTCTATTGATAAAGATGATACAAAAGTGAATATTAACTTAAGCAATCTTTTGTTTCATTATTCAGAAAACAGCAAAAAGATTGGTTTAAAATATAAATTTGCCATAGCTACTTATGATTTTAAGCAAAGAGAAGCAAAAATAGGCTTATTTTTTGAATAATAACTAACTTTTTTATACCCTTAATCTTATTAATTTTGTGCGCTTATTGTTAGATAAGCCTGTGTAGCTCATTACCTTTGGGAAACGAGTGAGCAGGTCATAGACATAATAAGCCTGTGTAGCTCAGTCGGTAGAGCGTTACCTTGGTAAGGTAAAGGTCCTGAGTTCAATCCTCAGCACAGGCTCTTTGTCTTTCATCATATTTATAAACAGAAAGAATGGAGATGTATTATATTGTAGATAATAAGGATAATAAGGGTGACTTGGACAAGCTAAAGAAGAATTATGAAGTTTTGAAGACAAAATACGGACTTCCAGACTTTACAAAATTAGTAGAGGATTTTGGCGTTGAAAGAGCATCTGAGATAGAGACAGATTATCCTATAAGAGAAGTAAGGAAGTTTATGGCAGACAAGTTCTTTAATTACCTCAGGTCTATTGAGGCCTTGCTTAACCCATCAAATGTGCCTATGTATGTTTTCTCTATGGTAAAAAATATTGACAATGATGATAAGAAAAAACTTTCTGATATCTATAAAGAGCTTGCAAAGATGGAAATAAAAATAATGCAATTAGATTTGAGCTTTTCAGAGAAAATGGAAGCAGAGTTCATAAAGGAAAGTTTCAAGGCATGGCAGGGTGTCAAGAAAGATATGTTGGGAATAATTGAAAGGATAACTAAGAACTGGGATTTAAAGGCTGGAGAAGAAAGAAGAGATTATTTTGGGTAGGAAGTTGTTAATGGTAGAAAGCAGATTTTTTAGATAGGGATTAGAATAATTAATTGGAGTAAATATATCCTAAGTTTCACGGTTAGTGTTTTAGGTTAACAATTTTTTATCATCGGTTAAGAACTTGTTCTAAGCTTATTTCCAGAAGTACTATTGGCATTTTTATTTTTAGATTACTAAGAATTTTTGGGTGAATTTCTCCAAGCAACCCTATTGTTGAATTTCCAATTTTTATTTCAACAGCTCTTCCATCTATGAAATGTGCTGGAATGCTTTCTGGTTCTATCATAATTATTTTTATTCCAAGCATGCTGAATAGGTATTCTCCTATTTGTTTCATATCTGTGAAATTTCCCGGTGCAAGTGCAATGGCAAGTGAAGTTTGTTCTGTTATTGCGTCAGTCTTTGACTGGACGTTGAATATTTTTCCTATCTCAAATATTTTGTGAGGGTATTCAACATCAACATTATCCGAAAGATTTTTTAAAAGATAGTGAGTTAAGTCTTTTCTTAATACTGTAAAGTCTGTTTTTGAATTTTCAACAAATACCGCGTTTTTTTCTTGTTTTTCTGGAATTCCCATTTTTGTGAATTGATCGTTTTTTGATGTAAGATGGTAATTTGAGACTTCTAAGAGCCCAGTCCCAGTTAGAATTTCAGATATTTTTCTTTTTATAATTTCATTTTTGTCCTCGTCCCCTATTGTTGATATTGACGGCAGTTCTGGAATGAAATTTTGATACCCATAAGCTATTGCTACATCTTCTATTAAATCCACTTCATGCAAAATGTCGGTTCTCCAAGCAGAAATTAGGACTTCTCCTTTGTTGTAATTATGTCCCATCATTTCTAAGAAGTTCTTTATTTGTTTTTCCTTTAGTTCTAGTCCTAATAGTTTATTTGTATTTTCAATAGAAAGTTGCATTTTTTCTGGGCTCAAATCAGGAGTTGTTGTTTTTTTTGCAATGCCACTCTTGATATCCATCTGGTATATTTTTCCTCCCATATCTGCAAAGCAAACTGCTAGTATGTTAAGACATTTGCTGAGGACAGCGAAGTCAAAACCAGAACATTCAACAAAAATTTCTTTGGTTTCTTTTGTTACCTTTCCTGTTGTTGAGGAATTTATTATTGGTGGCATACTTAATATTTTATTATCGGCATCGGTAAATATTGGGAATTTTGCTTTTCCTGCAAGAAGAGATGAATATTCTTTTCCAGTCACGTGTTTTTGTAGGATTTCCAAACCAGACATTTCTCTGTCAGAATCAAGCGGAATGAATTTTATTTTATCCGGCTCAAGAGCTTTGAAGGTTACGGGAAGTTTTATCTTTTCAAGCGGATAAATTCCTATTGCAATTTTTTTTCTCTTTCTTCCCAATGTAATGTGTAGTTTTTCTTGGATTTCTATTATCTCTTTTATCTTTTCATTGTCAAGTTTAAGTCCTTTTACTATCATGCATACTGTATATGGCCTTACATCTTTCACTGAAGAATCAATTACAACGGCGTAGTCTTTTTCTGGCTTGTTTACTTTGTAATCCTTCAGTCCAGTATCTTTTCCAAGAAAGGCTCTGAATGCTCTTTTGAATCCTTGGAAAGAAAGTAGGTCTGGCCTGTTAGGAAAAATTTCAATTCGGAGCGTGTTTTCTGCGACGTCTTGAATAGGTGTCCCAAACATTGCTACTTTCTCTTTCATCTCTTCATCAAGTTTTCCTATTTCTGTTTCAAATTGTTTTTTGTTTAATTCTATAAGTGCCATCTTGTCATTTCTCCTCTGTTAATACCAGATTTCAAGGTTGCTTGTTTTTGATTTCCTTTCATTTTAATTCCTTATCCTACTTGCAATTTTCTTTAGTTTTTCTGAACTCATGGGTTTTGCTCTTTCTGGATTTAGCTCATTTCCTTTATTTAATGGAATAAGATGAATATGTGCGTGAGGAACTCCGAAACCCTCTACAGCTAAACCAATTCTTTTTGGAGAGAGTTTTTCTTTCAGAATAATAGCAACTTCTTTTGCTTTTACCATTAATTTTTTATATTTGTCGTCAGAAATATCAAATATATAATCTTCATGTTCTTTTGGAATTAACAAGGTATGTCCTGGATTTATTGGATTGGCGTCCAACATCACTAAATAATCTTTATCTTCCCAAATTTTAACAGCTGGGACTTTTCCTTCTATGATTTTGCAAAAAATACAATTTTTATTTGTCATTTTTTAAAATCCCCTATTTTGAAAATTTCCTTAGAAATTTTATCTTGTAAATCTTTTTTAGTTCTAATAACTAATAAAATCTTTTTATTACCTATAAAAATATCTATGTCATATTCATTATTTTTTATATTAAATCTTTTATCTTTTATTTTAGTTACATCTAAAATCGATGAAGCTTTTGGTTTTTTTTCAGATTCTTCACTATAAAATAGATAATGTAAATCCCCAAATTTATCATAACCTAATCTTTCTAAAAATAATTTAATATTTTCTAAAACCCCTTTTTCCTTTTTTAAAGTATATTCATTAATCAATTCACTTTTCTTTATCCCCAAAATTTTATCTTTCATTTTCATTTTATGTTTTCGTCCAGAATTTCATTTTACGAAGTTGAGCAATGTTGTTTTTATATAATTCCCGAAGGTCTTTGATTTCATAGTAATCCATAAGTGTTCTATCAAATCCAGGACCCCATGCAAGAACTGGAATGTATTCTCCAAACAATGGAATTGTTACTTCAGGTCTGAAAATTCCAGCCCCTCCAAGTTCAAGCCATATCTTTTTTTCAGGATGCCAGACATCTATCTCTACAGATGGTTCTGTGTATGGAAAATAACTGGGTCTTATTCTTATTTTTTTGAATCCCATTTTTTCGAAGAACACCCGTAGGTATCCAAGAAGATGTCTAAAGTTGACATTTCTGTCTGCTACAATTCCTTCTGTTTGATTGAATTCAAAACCATGACTCCAATCAAGAGTTTCATTTCTGAAATTTTTCCCTATCGCGAAGAATTTTGCAGGAAGTTGTTTAGAATCTAATTTTGCAAGAGTTTGTGCTGAAAGGCAAGTAGTATGTGTTCTAAGCACTAATTTCTTAGCTTCTTCTTCATTCCATTCATATTTCCATCCTTTACTTTTATCCACTCCTTTTTCATGAGCTTCTTTAACTGCATTGAGTATTTTTTTGTCAGGAAGTTCTCCTTTTTTGTTTAGGAAAAATGTATCTTGCATTTCTCTTACAGAATGGTCTTGAGGTGTGAAAAGAGCATCGAAGTTCCAAAATGAACTTACAATCATATTCCCACTCATTTCTTTGAATCCCATTTCGGTCCATATTTTTCTTGCGTAATCCCCTGCTTGATTTACAAAATGTCTTTTTCCTCCACTTATTAGGGGAGTTTGAGAGGTAACATCATATTTTCTGAATTTCTTCCCTTTCCAAGTTTCTTTTTGAAGCATTTCAGGAGTTATTTGTTCAATAAAG
>CAYIHJ010000020.1:0-9460 GCA_964363245.1 Candidatus Woesearchaeota archaeon
AAAAGAAAAAAGCAGCCGGGAAGAAGCCGGCTGCAAAAAAGAAGAAAAAGGCAACTCCAAAAATGTCAACAGAGAGTCTTAAGAAAATATCTAAACTTCCTAAAAAAGAACCTTCAACAAATATTAGAAGGCTTGCAAATAAAGTTATATACGAACTTAATATTCCTGGCGTAAAATCAATGGAGGATATCTCAATAACAAGTCTTGAAAATAGCATTGAGGTAAAAGCACTTGCAGGAAACAAGGCATACTCAAAATTAATACCCATAAATCTTCCAATAACTAATTACGAACTCAGCGACGGAAAATTAACTCTAGAACTTGACGCTAATAATTAAACATTAGCGTAGACAAAAGAAACATTTGTAATTCCATAAGCACTTAATTGACCATTAAAATGTGCTTTGAAGATTTCATTTTTAGATTTTAAAGAGTAATCTACTAATATTTGATTATAATTAATTGGTTTCTCTGGATCATCATATCCCCAATCATAGCCAAAAATTATCACCTTTCCCTCAATCCCAAATTCTTTCTTTAAAATTTTCTCTATTTCTTTAACTTCCTTTTCTTGGTTCGGTTTAGGAATTTGAAACGTGCCAAGGATTTCAACAAGTTTTCTTTTCATTTTTTATTTTAAAAATGAGCCTGCTGTGCTTAGGCCAAATATGAAACATACTAATGAGCCTGCACAGATTTGAACTGTGGACCTCTGCCTTATCAGAGCAGCGTTCTAACCGGGCTGAACTACAGGCTCATGAACGATTACGCTTAAGCGTTCATCACGCTGATGGAGACGCCTCGACGTTTGTCACGAATGACCACGCTTGGGCGTTCATCTTATGTCTTTGAGACAAATACACGTTATTTAAAAGTTTTGAAACCTCAAGCTTTAAAAATAAACTTTTTCTTGATAAATAATGGCACCTAAAACCATAATCAAAAAACCAAAAGCAGAGGCTAAGCCTGAAGCAAAACCAGAAGCAAAGAAGCCACAGGGGTCTGTTAAAGGGTTCTATCATTTTATCAAACAAGCTTGGAAAAAGCCTGACACAAAAACGCTTAGAGATAGAATGACAGAATGGAGAAAAGAAGAAGCATTTACAAGAGTTGACAAGCCCCTAAGACTTGACAAAGCAAGGGCTCTTGGTTACAAAGCAAAGAAAGGCTTTGTTGTTGTAAGAGTGAGAATCCTTAGAGGGGGACACAAAAGACACAGACCAAACAAGAAAAGAAGAAGTAAGAGACTTCACGGAAGAAAAAATCTAAGTATGAATTATAAGGAGATTGCAGAACAGAGAGTTGCAAGAAAATATACTAATCTAGAGGTTTTGAATTCATATCCAGTAGGAAAAGATGGAATGCATTATTTCTTTGAAGTTATTTTGGTTGATCCAAGTAGACCTGAAATTGCCAACGACAAAAATATGGCATGGATAACAAATCCTGGAAATAGAAATAGAGTTATGAGAGGACTTACCTCTGCAGGAAAGAAATCTAGAGGATTGAGAGACAATTCTCCAACAAACAAGTCAAGACCATCCAAGTCAACAGGAAGTATATAAATACTTTTTTAAAATCTCTTCCACCCTAATATTTATGACATTTATACTTCAATCATTACCTTATGCATACAATTCTCTTGAACCTTTCATAGACGAACAAACTATGAAAATTCATCATACCAAGCATCACCAAGCGTATATTGACAAATTAAATACCGCTCTTGAAAAATTCCCTCAGTTGCAGAAAAAGACAGCAGAGGATTTAATAAAAAATCTTCAATCCATCGATGAAAATATAAAAACAGCAGTGAGAAATCACGGAGGAGGACATGTCAATCACTCATTTTTCTGGCAAATTCTCAAAAAAGACACTGCACCAAAAGTAGAAATCCTCCGGGCTATCAATAAAAAATTCACGAGTTTTGACAACTTCAAAATTCAGTTCAAAGATGCTTGCCTAACTTTATTTGGAAGTGGATGGGTATGGCTTATTGTCAACAACAAAAAAGAACTAGAAATTGTTAAGACATCGAACCAAGATAATCCATTATCAGAAGGAAAACAACCAATTTTAGGAGTAGATTTATGGGAACATGCTTACTACTTAAAATACCAGAATAAAAGAGCAGATTATGTTGAAGCTTTCTTTAATGTGATCAACTGGACAAAAGTTAATGAGCTCTTTGCCAAAGCCTAATCCATAGTTACATCTTTGTGGAAACATTTATAAACAGATGTAAATTATTATTTCCATATGGAAACAAATATAAACATTATGAAAGAATTCTTTGAAAGACCAGATAAAGAATTTTATATAAGGGAGTTAGCCAGAAACCTGAAAACTAATCATACAAAAGTTAGAAATCATCTTAATAAATTAGTAAAGGAGAGATATCTTGAAATTAAAAAAGACAATATATATCCATCTTATAAATCATCCATAACTAAAAAATTCTTAAATCTGAAATTGTATTATAATCTTGAAAAAATAAGAGAATCTGGAATAGTTGAAGATTTGGAAAAATCGTATAATTTTCCTATAATAGTTCTCTTCGGAAGCTATTCAAAAGCTCTTGATAATGAACAGAGTGATATTGATATATTTGTATTAAGTAATATTAATAAAGAATTTAACACTTTAAAATACGAGGAAATACTTAAGAGAAAAGTAAGCATTCACCTTCATTCGAAAAAAAATTTGGAAAAGTTAAAAAGACATTCAAAAGAATTTGTCAATAATCTTTGTAATGGAATTACATTATCTGGACAATTAGAGGTTTTATGATAAGATGAAAAAAATAAAACAGGATATAATAAGAGCAAAAAGCTTGTTGAAAATGTCAGAAGAGGCAATGAAAAATCTTAAGGCAACTTCATTTACTGAAGAATCAAAAAATATGGTGTTTAGAGAATTTTACGAGAGCCTAAGACAATATATAGAATCTATAGGATACATAAAAGGATATAAATTTGAATCTCATGAAGCAATAACTTCTTTCTTAAAAGAAATTTTAAAAGAGGAAAATTTGGCTTTGCAATTTGATAGATATAGAAAGTTAAGAAATGGGATGAATTATTACGGAGACCCAATAGATTTAGAAATAGTCAAAGAAATGGCAAATGAAATACCTCTAATAATTAAAAAATTGTCTACCCACTTAAACATAAAATGAGGTATTCAAAACTTTGTGAACTATACGAAAAAATTTCAAGTACTACAAAAAGACTTGAAAAAACTGTCACACTTGCAAATTTTCTAAAAGAACTTGGAGAGTCTGACAAAGATGCATTATATCTTCTTCTTGGAGAAATTTATGCCGACTATGATGAAAAGAGAATAGGTATAAGCACCCAAATTGCAATAAAAGCGATTTCAAAATCAACAGGAACTCCAAATGAGAAGGTAGTTCACGAATGGAAAATTATTGGGGATCTAGGAAAAGTTGCGGAAAAGCTAGCTACGAAAAATAAACAATCTACTTTATCTGACCATTCTAATCTGACCATTCAAAAAGTTTTAGAAAATTTAAGAAAGATTCCTGCATTAGAAGGAAAAGGAACTGTTGAAAAGAAGATTGCGCTTATAACAGAATTGCTATCGTCAGCAACTGCAAAAGAAGCATTATACATAATTAGAACTATACTTGCTGATTTAAGAATAGGAATAAAAGAAAGCACAATAAGAGATTCACTGGCAGAAGCCTTTTTCAAAGATGATAAAAAAACAGCAGTGAAAGATATACAAGATGCAATTGATAAAAGTAATGATATAGTAGCTGTTTTCGAAATGGCTAAAAAAGGAAAACTGAAAGATTTAGGAAAAGTTCATCTCGAAGTAGGCAAACCCATTAAAGTTATGCTTGCTCAAAAAGCAAAAAATGTTGAAGAAGCCTTTGAAGCTGTTGGAAGACCATGTGCAGTTGAATACAAATACGATGGTTTCAGAATGCTTATTCATAAAAAAGGTAATGAAGTTACTCTTTTTACAAGAAGACTTGAAAACGTAACAAAACAATTCCCAGAAGTAATTGATTATGTAAAAAAATATGTGAACGGAAATTCGTTCATACTTGACTCAGAAGCAGTTGGTTTCAACAAGAAGACAAAAGAATATACTTCTTTCCAAAACATAAGCCAGAGAATCAGAAGAAAATATGATATAGAAAAAATGCAGGCAGAGCTTCCTATTGAAATCAATGTTTTTGATATACTTTACTATAATGGCGAGTCCCTCCTAGCCAAGCCTTTTGAAAAAAGAACAGCACTAATAAGAAAAATAATCACAAATCATCCATATAAAATAATTCATTCAAAACAAATAATAACCTCAAGTAGTGATGAAGCAAACAAATTTTACAAGCAAGCACTGAAGGACAGACAAGAAGGAGTAATGTTCAAAAAACTCGAGGCGGTTTATCAACCAGGAAGGCGTGTCGGACACATGCTCAAAGTAAAACCAGAAGAGAGAGATTTGGATTTGGTAATAACAGGAGCAGAATACGGAACTGGGAAACGTTTCGGATGGTTCTCAAGCTTCATACTCTCTTGTAGAGACGAGAAAACAGGAAAATATCTCGAGGTAGGAAAAATGGGAACAGGAATAAAAGAAAAATCAACTGAAGAGTCAGGAATAGGAGTTTCTTTCAGCGAGCTTACAGAAAAACTTAAGCCATTAATCACAAGCGAATCGGGAAAAACCGTAGAAATCAAACCAAAGGTAGTTTTATCAATAACTTATCAGGAAATTCAGCCTTCTCCAAATTACAATTCAGGATTTGCTCTCAGATTCCCAAGGTTTACAGCTATGCGTCCAGACAAATCAGCCAGTGACACAAGTACATTAGATGAAATCAAGAAAGATTTCGAAAAACAAAAAAGAAACTGGCGATATGGTTAAAATTTAGCCTATGATAAAACATATTTTTGAGATAACTGAAAAAACTGGAAGAAATATAAGATTAACAAGAAAACAATGGAAGCATATCGTGAAAAGGCACCCTTATATGGAAAAATATATTGAGGAGATTAAAGAAGCATTAAAAATTCCCGATAATCTGATAATGCAACCCTTTAATAAAGGATATTATTATAAAAATTATAAGTATTTTAGTAAACCAAATAAATTTATTTTAGTAGTGGTTAAATATTTAAATGGTGATGGTTTTGTTATAACGTCATACTTACAAGAAAGATAATTAAAATGAGTACCGAAAATAACACATACGAAATATACTATGACAACGAAGGAGATTTCTTAGAAGTGTCTTTTGGGGAATCTGCAGAAGAAGGCACAACAGAGGAAATTGAAAAGGGGATTTTTATTACAAGGAATACTGAAACAGGAAAGATAGCAGATATCGGGATACTTGACTTTAAAAAAAGGGTTGATATTTTGGGAAGGATTTTGAAAAAATTTAATATGAAGCTTCCACTAAAGATTGATGTTTCTGATTAATTAAAGAATTACTTAATTCATTTCTACAAATTTCTCTTACCATTTTTCTCCTTAATTCAAATGAATCAGCCCATTTTGCATACGCATTCCATCCTTGGAATATTTCATAAAACTTTTTATCACTAATTTTCCCTTCAGCAAATCTAATTATTTTTCCTTCCATATTTATTATATTTCTTCTCCTTAATAGTCCATAATAATAAAAATTCCTAAATCCAACAAAATCGATTCCTTTTGATGATGAAATTATTTTTGATTTGTCTGGGTGTAATTGTAAGTTTAATTCATTTTTCAAAAAATAATTAATTCTCTGTTTCCAAATATCTAATTGTTCTCTTGAGGAATGTAAAATAACAAAATCATCAACGTATCTAAGATAATACTTAGCCTTTAATATATGTTTTGCGAAATAATCAAGTTCGCTAAGATAAACATTTGCAAAGAATTGAGAAGTTAAATTTCCTAAAGGCATTCCTTTTCTTTTAGTATTATCAGAAACGTTGTTTCCTAAAATTCTTTCAATAAGCCAAATTACTTTCTCTTCTTTTATTTTTCTTTTTATTATACTTAGAAGAATTTTATGATTAACTTCCTGAAAGTAATGTTTTATGTCTGCTTTTAGGCAAAAAGCTTCTGTTTTTAAATTATTAGTAATTTTTCTTTTAAACAATTCAAATTTCTTTAAAGCAAAAATACTTCCCTTGCCTTTCCTGTTTGCACATGAGTCACAAATAAATGCCTTTTCAAAGATAGGTTCAATAACTCTAACTAAAGCGTGATGAACAACCCTATCTCTGAAATCTGATTTACTTATTTTTCTTGTCTTTGGATCTCTCAGAATAAATGTTATTAGGGGCTTAGATTTGTAATATTGATGCTTTAATTCATAATGCAATAATTTGAGATTATCTCTTAAATTCTTTTCAAATTCAATCACATCACTTTTCTTTGTCTTTCCTTTTCTTGCTTTTTGCCATGCAAGAATAAGATTTCTCATTGAATAAATTTTATCGTAAATATTGTTAACTTCCATATTAGCATAAAAATCCTGAAAAGATAAACTATTCCCAAGTCGGAATTCCTGTTAGAAGAATTCCTATTGCAGTTGAGGTTAGCCCTGTCAGAGTTGGCATTGAACCTGGCAACTTATAGCCAATTTATCAATTGGGCTGTTTTTCAGCTTCACTGAAATTCCTCGCAAGAAATTTCTGTATTTTATGACTTAAAATAAATCTAAATAACGTGCTAATAAATTGACGTGTAGTCCATCTTATCCCTCTTGCTCAAATAGAGATATTTTTCAGGACGCTTTATTAAATAAAAAGAAGTTTAAAATTGTTGCTTCTTGTTCAACCTTACTAGCGAGCCTTATCGCCAGCTGAAGAAACCGCAAATACCCCCAAGTCAGAATTCCTGTTAGAAGAATACCTACTGCAGTTGAGGTCAGCCCTGCCAGAGTCGGCAATGAACCTGGCAACTCTACCATTTTCCGGTTGCCAAAAGTAAATATTTTCTCCTTGTTCATATTTATCGTTCAATTCAAATTTAGGAAGTCCTTGAGAATTAAGTGAATGAAAATCAATAAAACATTCTTTTAAAACACACCTTTCAAGAGCCTCAACTTTATTTGGCTTAAGTGTTTTATTGCCTTGGTTGTCTTTGAAAGTCCTATGCTCTGAATGAACTTTCATCCCATTATCATCAACGAATTTTGCGTCAAGCCACGTCCATGCTCCTTTTTGGTTTCCATAAACCGCAATATGGTCTTTTGTTAAATGAAAATATATATCTTCAACTTCTTTTTCAGTAAAAGGATTTGCTTTTGCATCTAACAAAGGTTTCTTACCTTTACTTTTATAAGATTCAACAACATTTTGAAAATGTGTCATAAATTCTGGAATTGTTGGCATATATAATCCGCTATCATGAAGCTTGAAATGAGTGTCTTGCCAATTCATGTTATTATGGTTTTGAAGCTCATAAGTTGAAATTAACTTCTTCAACTGAGGAATCTGAACATAATCGTGTGAAACTATATTTGAATTATTGACTTCAAAGGGTTGATTTTTAGAGTCATCTGGCTGTTCTTGACTCTGACTTCTTTCCTTTTCAAGTATTCTTTCCATTGCCCCTTCAACTGGCAACCCCATAAATGTTTTTGGGATTTTTATGTTTAGTTTGTTTGTCATTCTTTTGTAAACCTCCTGTAACAATCTTTTGTGGTTTTAACCATTAACTTTGATAAATCATCTCCGTTGTTAACATAGAATACAGGAACATCCCAAGATTTCAAATCATTAGTAAAGTTAGTTGCGCCTCCAATCTGAACGTGCGCAAAATAATTATTTTTGACTAATTTTTTGAATTCATCTTTCTCATTATTCCAATTATCAATTCCCCCATCAGAAATTGAAAGGACAAAACTTTCTCTTCCTTTTAATGCATTTTTCAAAACTCCAGTATTAATATTTGTTGAACCCCAATCAGGAGACAAAACTTTTTTTCTCACTGCATCTAGGTCATGAAAATTTCCTTCAGCATATTTAGTATTAGAGGAAAACATTGAAACTCCGTGCTGTATATATTGAGCTATCCCCTGTCTTTGAAGGAAATTTTCTATTCCATAAAAACCAAGCAAAGCATGATGATATTTGCTGTTATCTCCCCATGGAATAAATGAAGTATTTCCCACATTATCGCTTCCGTCTGGAGATTTTTTCATACTTCCAGAGTTATCTAATACAATCATTTTGAAATCAGGGAAGCTTCTTTTCTGTATTTTGGACTTTGATGTTATTGTTAAAGGTTGATTTGCATGCCCAAATCTCATACCTTGGTCTGTGAAAAATATTTTTGAAGTTTTCATTCTTGATGGATCATCTTTTTCTTCATCAAATGCTCTGTAATTTAGAGGAGCAATCTGAAGCCCCTGTTCTTTTGTCATTGCTTCAACTTCAACAGGAATATCTCTTGCAAGCCTTCTGTAAAGAGAATCAAGTTGTTCATAACTCGTTAAATTTGATGATTGACTTTCTTTGCTAGAGTATCTTCCATATGAAATTTCTTCTTTTCCTTCTCTTGTTTTTGTTTTTTGTTCAATTCCGTTTCCAGGATGAACATCTTGCTTTTGTTCTTCTCCATCCTGGCTCTCGAAATCCTGTGAGAAAGCAGAAAGTTTCTCTTCAGGGGATTCATCAAGCAAATCAGAAAGATTTTTTGCAAATTTCTGAGCCATTGATTGCCAAGAATTCTTTACAAAAAGATATGAAGTATCTAAAGTATTTTCTTTAAGATTCAAGTCTTGAATTGTCTTTTTTACAGCTTTATCAACTTTAGAATCATTTGCATAGTGTCTTTTCAATAACGCTTTATCTTTATTATCTCCAAACAAATGCATATTAAGTTTTACAAAAGCCTCATAGAAAGGATTATAGTGCTCTTTTCCTTGTTCCTTTGTTCTTATTCCTTCCCAGTCCCAGAACAAAACTTGTCCTGAAAAGTCTCCATTAAATTCTTTACATCTTGGATTAATTATTACATCTTCAAAAGCGTTTGCAACATATCCAGCAAAACTTTGTTTGTTTTTTGGAAGTCCATTTTTAACACCTTCCAAAATCTTATCGTGCCAATAAACATTATATGGACAACCTCTTTGAGAATCAACAGGAAGTTCCCAATGTGCCGGTTCATGTAATCCTCCTACATGCATAATTAAGGTTTCTAAACCATCTTCAATTTTTTTTGCTCTTGCATAAGCTTTTTGTCTATTATCTTCAATCGGATTGAAGTCTTTTTTGACAGAAATTTTTATTCCCCAATCTTTAGGAGATATTGAAGCAGAAACATAACTTTCCATTTTATCAAATTCTTGAACATCTATTGTTCCGCCAACTAATCCTACTTTATTTTTTTGTTCATACAATTTTTGCTTTAATTTTTGAATTGTCATTTTACTCCTCCTGCATTTTGGCGAGCCTTATCGCCAGCTGAAGAAACCGCA
>CAYIHJ010000021.1:0-6553 GCA_964363245.1 Candidatus Woesearchaeota archaeon
ACGAAGCTGAAATTATATAATACTTTAACAAGAAAAAAAGAGAATTTTGTTCCTATAAAAAAAGGGCAAGTTGGGATTTATTCTTGTGGGCCAACAATCTATAATTTTGTCCATGTAGGTAATCTAAGAGCCTATGTTTTTGCAGACATACTGAGAAGAACTTTCGAATTTAATGGCTACAAAGTAAAGCAAGTTATGAACTTGACTGATGTTGATGACAAAACAATAAGGGGAAGCAGGGAAGCTGGAGAAAGTCTAAGAAAATTCACAGATAAATATGAAAAATCTTTTCTTGAGAATCTTGATGATATGAATATTGAAAAACCAGAAGTAATGCCACGTGCTACAGATAACATAAAAGAAATGGTTTCAATCGTAAAAAATCTTCTTAAGAAAAAAATTGCTTACAAAACAGAAGACGGAGTATACTTTTCAATAAAGAAATTCAAGAATTATGGAAAGTTATCTGGCATAGACATAGATGAATTGAAGAAAGGGGCAAGTAAAAGAATGTTGAAAGATGAATATGAAAAAGAAGATGTGAACGATTTTGCTCTCTGGAAATTTTATGATAAAGAGGATGGAGATGTCTTCTGGGAGACAGAACTTGGAAAAGGAAGACCAGGATGGCATATAGAATGCAGTGCGATGTCTACAAGATATTTAGGAAAGCAGTTTGACATTCATATGGGAGGGGTTGACTTGATTTTCCCACATCATGAAAATGAAATAGCCCAATCGGAAGCAGGGTTTGGACTAAAGAAATGGGTAAATTACTGGTTGCACAACGAATGGGTTCTTGTTGACGGAGAAAAAATGTCTAAGTCTAAAGGAAATTTTTACAAATTAGACGATTTAGTTGAAAAAGGATATAGCCCGGTTAATCTAAGGTATTTTTTTCTCTCTGCACATTACAAAAAACCATTAAATTTCACGTGGGAAAACATGAATGCTGCTAAAAACGCATGTGAAAGACTAAAGAACATACTCGCGGAAATAAAGAGAAGTAAAGATAAGAAGAATAAGAAGAATATAGATATGGCAAAAAAACAATTTATCGAAATAATCAACGATGACTTTAATTCTCCAAAAGCCCTTGGTTATTTCTGGGACATCCTACGAGATAATAGACTGAAAGACTCTGAAAAATATGAGCTTGCAGTTTACTTTGATAAGTTTTTTGGACTCCAGCTTGATAAGGAAGAAAGAGTAGATGTGTCTAAAGAAGTTAAAGAACTAACTAATCAAAGAGAAAAATCAAGAAAAGAAAAAGATTTTGTAACAGCAGATAAAATAAGAAATAAGATTAATAAACTAGGATATATTCTTGAAGACACTGAAAGAGGGGTTGTAGTAAAAAAGAAATAAAATGGATTTTGGAATTTTTGGATGGATAGGATTTGCAATAACTATAATTGCTTTTGGAACTTGGAATAATAAAAAAATGGGAAAATATTTCCCACACTTAAATTTGATAGCAGCTATTTTTCTAGTGATGTATGAAATTTCGATATCTGCTTGGAGTTTGGTTAGCTTACATAGTTTTATAGGAATAACTTCATTAATTAAAATTGTTAGAAAGGGAAAATGACAAAAGAAAAAATAGAGTGGTATCATGATTTCATAGATTTGAAGTACAAGCCGAAGGCAACCGACTTGAAAGTTTTGTATTATTTTGAGCCAGACAAGGGGATAACAAAAGATGATGCAATCGGAAGGATTGCTTCTGAAAGTTCTACGGGCACTTGGACAACTCTTTTCAATATGCCGCCAAGAATGAAAAAACTAATGGCAACTGCATATAAGGTTGATGGAAATTTCGTTCATGTTGCTTATCCTCTTGACTTATGGGAAAAAGGAAGTCTGCCGCAGCTTCTTAGCGGAATTGCAGGAAATATTTTTGGAATGAAAGCACTAAAAAATTTAAGATTAGTTGATGTTGATTTGCCTGAAGAATATATTAAAGGTTTTCCTGGACCTAATTTGGGAATTGAAGGACTTAGGAAGTATTTCAAAGTTTATGACAGGCCGTTGACTGGAGCTGTTCCAAAACCAAAAGTAGGATTCAGTTCAGAAGAGCACGCTAAAATTGGTTTTGAAACTTGGATGGGAGGTTTTGATCTTGTCAAAGACGATGAAAACTTAACAAGTCAGACTTTCAATAATTTCTATAAGCGTGTTGAATTAATGACAAAACTTCGTGATAAAGCAGAGAAGGAAACTGGGCAAGTGAAAGACGCGCTTCTTAACATAACCGCGGAAACAGAAGAAATGAAAAAAAGAGCAAAAGTTCTTCATGACAAGGGATGGAAATACGCGATGATTGATGTGGTTACTTGCGGAGCAGCAGCAGTACAAACTTTAAGAACAATTTTAGGAGATTATGGAATGGCTATACATGCGCATCGAGCAATGCATGCAAGTTTCGATAGAAACCCTAAACATGGTATAGCAATGCAATTTCTTGCAAAAACAATGAAACTCGTTGGAGTTGATCAGATACACACCGGAACAGGAGTAGGAAAACTTGTAGGAACACAAGAAGAAATCAAAGCCCTTGCTTCTTTGTTGAGAGATAAGATTGTGAAAGAAAGGAGACATATTATCCTGCGGCAAAATTGGGGAAAAATAAAACCAGCATTTCCTGTCTCATCTGGAGGAATACATCCTGGACTTGTGCCAGATGAAATGAAAATTTATGGAAAAGATATGGTCTTACTTGTTTCTGGAGGAATACATGGACACCCGAGGGGAACAAGGGCAGGAGCAAAGGCAACAATGCAAGCACTTGAAGCCGTGGATAAAAAAGTTACTCTTGAAGAATATGCTAAGTCAAATAGTAATTTAGAGTTAAGACAAGCATTAGAAAAGTGGGGGAGATTAAATCCTAAATAAAATGAAAAAAGTAATTGAGTCAGCAAAAAAATTTAACAGAGAAGTAAGGAAGACAATTAATACTTCACTAATTACTGCTTTGGGTTTGATTACAGCATTTGTTTGGAAGGATGTTGTTGAGGAATTTCTTAATAAATTAACAAGTGCAAGTCCTGTACAAGGTAAATTCATAAGCGCCTTGATTGTAACAGCTATTGCAGTGATAGGGATAATGATTATAACAAAAATTAGTCCAGCAGATGATAAAAAAGACACAATATAGAAAGGCTGTTTTTATTCTATGTTACGCTATAGAAAAAGAAGTTCCACAATATCTACTTCTTAAGAGGAAGCTTCATTGGAAAGGATGGGAATTTCCAAAAGGAAGGATAGAAAAAGGGGAAACAAAAATTGGGGCTGCAAGAAGGGAACTTAAAGAAGAGACCGGACATACCGCTCTAAAGATAAGAAATTTTCATTTTTCTGGAAAATATAAATACAAAAAAATCCTGCCCGACAGACCAAATATAATTGGACAAACATTTTCACTTTACGGAACTAAAATAAAAAAAGAAAAAGTAAGTCTTGATAAGAGAGAACATTCTGGACACAGATGGGTTAATTTCAATCTGGCTTTGAAAATGCTTAAATGGCCCGATCAGAAAAAAAGTTTAAGAATTGTAAATTCTTGGTTGAATAATGAACTTCAGAAAAATAACTCTTGAGTCAGGAGCTAACTTAATTCTTGGAAAAGATGAAGATAGCAATGATTACTTGATGAACGATTTCAAAGGAAAGGCTAATGTCATTCTACATACCCTAACTCCTGGAAGTCCATTCGGGGTAATTGATAAGATTAAGCCAAGTCCAACAAAAAAAGAAATCTATGGGGCTGGGACTTTTGTAGCAAGATATAGTCAAGATTGGAGAGACAACAAAAAAGATGTAATAATAAGTGTATTCACCGGAAAGGACACAGAAAAAAGAAAAGGAATGAAACCAGGGCTTTGGAGCGTTAAAAAGTCAAAGACTATTACAATAAAGAAAAAAGATGTAGAGAAATTAACAGATAAACAAAATTAAAAAAGAAAAATTGATTTTTTACTTGCAGTGAGGGCAACAAGGCATTGCAAGTTTGGATAGTCCTTTTATAAGAACCAAAATACCAACAAGCAGTCCCCATCCCAAGAAAGGCCATAATGCATTTGCAACCAAAACAGCCCCAGCAAGTGTCCAAGTCCAACCATGGCAAGCTCCGCACGTTCCACCGCAGCACTTACCATCTTTCATTGAAGCACTTTTATTATCTTTCATAAATTTTAACCTCCGTAGATATATAAAAGAATTTGGCTTTTTATACGTTATTATTAGATATATTCAAGTTCAAACAGGGGGCAATGAATTTCCACGGCCGTCATATCTAACTGTCTTCTTTTTAGCTGATTCAACATCCCAATTTCTATCTTCAATTATTGCTTTTTCAAGAAGAGAAACTTCATTTGAATTTAAAGAACGTATCTCGGGAATTTTACTTCTTTGAACCCCACTCATTGTTTTATATTTATCAACAACATCTATAACATCTTTAGCCCAGATATATATCACCTGTGTTCCTTTTTTTCCTCCAGCGTGGGTTTCTTTAGCAGTAATTTTGTGCCAATTCATAAAAAAATTGATTTAAGCTGATATAAATATCTTACCCTTGTCATATGCGTCAACTTGGAGATGTGCGATTTTCGCTAATAAGAAATTAACGTCATATGCGCCAACCGGGAATTGAACCCGGCTCTAAACCTTTTTCTGATGGCTCTTAAGCGTGGTCATTCGTGGGAAGGTTTCATTCTGCCGATAAACTATTGGCGCTTTTGACGAGAAAATATAAAAAGCAAGATATATATTTATTTTTATGTTTCATGAATCAAGTGTACAATTGGGGAAGCAAGGAGTGACTGAAAACTTTATCAGAACTCTTGAGCACCATTTCAAAAACCATAGGCAAGTTAAGATTTCCGTCCTGAAAAATGCAAGAGAGAACAAGGATGATGTAAAAAATTATGCAGGGGAAATAGTCAAGAAACTTGGCTTGAGATATTCTTGCAAGAATATTGGGTTCACAATAATTGTAAAGAAAGGAAAGAATCCTGCTTATTCTGTTAAATAAAGTTTCTTTAGGAAACTTTATAAATCCCCCTAGGGATATAATTTTAGTTAAACGGCAGAGGCCGATCTAATCCCGAAAGGGATGACACAAAACACAATGGGAGTATATGATACAAATTCTCAAGAATATAACTTAAAATTAGCAGAAGCTCTGAAAAAGATTTCTGAATTTAAGCAGCCAGAATGGGCTGAATTTGTGAAAACTGGTCCAGCAAAAGTAAGACCAGTTGATGAACCTGACTTCTGGTATAAAAGAGCAGCAAGCATTTTGAGACAGATATACAAAAATAAAGTAGTTGGAGTAAACAGGTTAAGAACAAGATATGGAAGCAGGAAAAATAGAGGATATGCCCCTGAAGCTTTCATGAAGGCTGGAGGAAAAATAATTAGAGTAATTCTACAGCAAGCAGATTTGGCTGGTCTTACAGAAATAACAAAGACCGGTAGGGAAACAAGAAAAAGAAAATTGGGAAGGCAGCTTACTAAAAAAGGAACTGAACTTTTGGAGAGTATAAATTAAAATGCCGATAAAAAATAGAGCTAAGAAAATAACATTGGGAAAGAAGGGAAGACAGACAAAATGGGCTCCAGTATGGGCTGTTTTGAGAAAGTATGGAAAGGGAAAAAGAGTACATCCATCTGCGATGACAAGACATAGACGTTCATGGAGAAGAACAAAGCTAAAAGTCACACCTAGAAAAATAAGGAGATCACACTTTGGATAGGAATTTAAAAAATGGCCAAAACAGAAATTAAAACAGACAAGCTCGAAAGAGAATATATAATTAACATAAGAAGACAGATAAAAACTGTTCCAATTTATAGAAGAGCAGAAAAGGCTGTCAGAGTTGTAAAGGAATTCTTAGCTAGGCACATGAAAGTTAGAGACAGAGACTTAAAGAAAATAAAAATTGACAGATATCTAAATGAATTCTTGTGGGGAAGAGGAATAAGAAATCCACAAACTAGGATAAAAGTAAAGGCAATAAAAGAAGGAGATATAGTAAGGGTAGAGCTTGCAGAACTTCCAAATAAACTTAAATTCAAGAAGTTACGAGAAGAAAAGAGAGAAGAGAAAGGAGCAGAGGTTGCAAAGAAAAAGAAGGAGCAGAAGACAGAAGAACAAAAAGAAACAAAACCAGAAGGAAAAAGTGAAGAAGAAGTTAGGGAAGAGCAGGAGAAAAAATCTGCCGTTGTAGAAGCTGGAAAAGAGATGGAAAAGGCAGCAAAGAAAATGACAAAGCATCAAACAAAGGGAAAGATAAAAGAACCAAAGCACGAACATAGAATGGCTCTTCAAAAGTAGACCATTCGCGAACTCCAAAAGTCATTCTGTAGAATGTCATTGCAAAAATAATTCTAAAAACAGCACAATAATTTTTATATAATCATTTATTTTGAAAATTAAAATGGAAAAAGAATCTTTAGAGGAAAGAGCAAGAAAGTTGTTAAAATATCATATGACAAAAAAGGGGCCTGTTCCTAATCCTAGTTCTCCAGAATTTAGAGAAAGCATGGG